>DASUPM010000196.1:0-13633 GCA_036281095.1 Pseudorhizobium sp. | reverse complement strand
GGGCATCACGCTCCGGCTCCGGAGAAGGAGGAGAAGCTCGGGAAGAAGGAAGCAGCTCGCGCCGCTGCGAAAGACGCCGGCAAGGATAGCCACTGGGGCAATGATCTTCTGCCTGGGGTAACGCACTGATGGACACTGCCTGGGTTTCTGCCTCGACCTGGTCGACGGCGGTTCCTGACTGGAAGGAAAGGATCCGCACGGGGTCGAGCCTGGTGCCGGATCTGCCGCTCTACGATGCAGTGGCCGAGAAGGCTGTCCGGATTTTCAAGCGCCTGCGGGTGCCGGACATCATCGAAAATCCGACCTATGGCGAGGTCTGCGGTCCGTGGGTCTTCGACTTCGTCAGGGTCATCTTCGGCTCCTACGATCCGGAGACCAAGCGCCGGGCGCTGCGGGAATTCTTCCTGCTGGTGCCGAAGAAGAACGGCAAGTCATCGATCGCTGCGGCCATCATCGTGACGGCAGCGATCCTGAACGAGCGGCCGGAAGCGGAACTGCTGCTGATCGCGCCGACGAAGGAGATCGCGAACATCTCCTTCAAGCAGGCTGCAGGTATCATCCGGCTGGACGAGGAGTTGTCGAAGCTCTTCCACATCCGAGATCACCTGAAGATGATCACGCACTTCAATACGCTGGCGACGATCATCATCAAGGCCGCTGCGGCTGACGTCATCACTGGTTCCAAGGCAACATACATCCTGATCGACGAGACGCACGTCTTCTCGACCATGGCGAAGGCCGCCGACATCTTCGTCGAGATCCGCGGCTCTCTCGCGGCTCGGCCGGATGGGTTCCTGCTTCAGATCACGACGCAGTCGAAGACACCACCGTCGGGCGTCTTCAAGGCTGAGCTGCAAAAGGCGAGGGATGTCCGCGACGGGCTGTTCAGCTTCCCGATGCTGGCCGTTCTCTACGAGCTGCCGACCGAAGATGCCGTCGATGGCGGGTGGATGCGGCGCGAGACGTGGGGACTTGTCAATCCGAACCTGAACCGGTCGGTGAATGCAGACTACCTGGCTGACGAGATAGCGACCGCTGAGCGTGAGGGGCCAGAGAAGCTCGCGCTGATCGCCTCGCAGCATTTCAACGTCGAGATCGGTCTGGGTCTGCACGCCGATCGTTGGCCTGGTGCGCTCTATTGGGAAGGAGCGGCCGGCGAAGCGATCACGTTCGAGCGTATTCTCGAGGAGTGCGACGTCTGTGTAGCCGGGATCGACGGCGGCGGGCTCGACGACCTGATGGCGATGTCTGTGGTCGGTCGCCACCGCAAGTCGCGGGACTGGTGGCACTGGGTGCGCGCATGGGCGCACGAGGATGTCTTCGAGCGGAGGAAGGAGATCGCTCCTCGCCTGCGGGATTTCCAACGGGACGGCGACCTGATCGTCTGCTCTGGGACCGACCAGGATGTCACGGAGATCGCAGACTTCTGCGAGCAGCTGTTTGTGGCAGGACTTCTGCCGGAGAAGGCAGGCATTGGGCTGGACGCCTACGGCGTGGCAACCCTCCTGGACGTTCTCGCGGAGCGAGGCATGGCGGGAGATCTGCTGCAGGCGATCGGACAGGGCTGGAAGCTCCAGTCGGCGATCACGACACTGCCGCGCAAGCTGAAGGATCGCACCATGCTCCATTGCGGACAGCCGCTCATGGCATGGGCTGTCGGTAATGCCAAAACGGAACTTCGCGGCTCGAATTACATCGTGACGAAGCAGGCGGCCGGCGCGTCGAAGATCGATCCGCTGATGGCAACGTTCAATGCCGCCATGCTGATGTTCCAGAACCCGGAAGCAGCGGCGGCATTTGACGCCGAAGCGTGGATAGCGAGTTACGCATGAACTGGTTCAAGCGATTCCTGCGCCTCGATGGCACAAAGGACATAGAGCCTTGGCGCGGCGGTGCTGTCTCCACAGAACACGGGGATAATTTCATCACCAACCAGGTCACCCTCGCTGATTATCGGGACAGTCGATATGGCCAGCCGAGCGGGGCAGTCGGTCTTTCGGCCACCTGGGCATGTGTCCAGCTCATCGCAGGGACCATCGCCTCGCTTCCGTTGATGGTCTATCGGACAGGAGACGATGGAATCCGCCGCGTTGCGAAGGAGCACCCGCTCTATTTCGTGCTTCATGACAGCCCCAACTTCGACCAAACGGCGGTCGATTTCTGGGAGGTCATGGCCGCGAGCATCGAACTTTACGGCAACGCCTATGCTTCGATGGACCGACGTTCGTCTGACGGCGTGGTGACCTCGCTTTATCCGATCCGTCCTGACATCGTGAAGGTGCGCCGGCTCGACAACGGAGAGCTGCAGTACGAGTGGACGGACAACGGCCGCAGGGTGGTCAAGGCCGGCACTGACGTGCTGCACATCCGCGGCTCGTTTGGTGATGCGCTCGGCGGCGCGTCAACGCTTTCGATGTGCCGCGACGTTTTCGCGGATGCGATGGCATCGGAGAGTGCGGCCGGCTCCATGTTCCGCAACGGGGTGAACCCGAGCGGTATATTGTCGACGCCCGCGGACGTCAGGCTCACTCCGGAGCAGCGGGCCGATCTGGAGAAACGGCTGGTCGAGAAGTACCAGGGATCGATCCGCAGTGGTCGCCCCATGGTCCTCGACAACGGGCTCGACTGGAAGCAGCTCTCGATCAACCCGCAGGATGCCCAGATGCTCGAAAGCCGCAAGTTTAGCGGTGAGCAGATCTGCCGCATCTTCGGTGTGCCGCCGGCAATGGTCGGATTTGGCGACAAGGCATCCAACTGGGGCACCGGCAAGGAGGTTGATGTCCTCGGCTTCCAGAAATTCGCCCTTCGCAAGCGCTTGAAGCGCATCGAACAGTCCGTTTTGAAGCAGCTCGTACCGCTTTCTGAGCGTCGGGCGCAGGGGATCACGATCGAGTTCAACCTCGATGGTCTGCTCAGGGGCGACACAGCGACCCGCTACGAAGCCTATGAGAGGGCAATCCGGATGGGGATCAAGACCCGAAACGAGTGCCGCGCGCTGGAAAATGACCCTCCGGTGGAGGGAGGAGACGTGATTACCGTGCAGATGCAGGACATGCCGCTGGCAAACGCGGTCAATGGAGATCGAGATGACGAATCCTAAGACAGCTCCGGTCTTTGAGATCAAATCCCTAAAGGAGAGCGGCGAGTTCGAGGGCTACGGTTCGACCTTTGGCGGCGAGCCGGACGCTTACGGCGATGTGATCGCTCCAGGCGCATATACTGAAAGTCTCGCGAAGCACAAAGCCAAGGGCACGATGCCGAAGCTCTTCTGGCAGCACAACGCTGACGAGCCGATCGGCAAGTGGCTGGACGCCAACGAAGACGACCACGGTCTGCTGATGCAGGGCAAGCTGAACATGGACGTTCAGCGGGGTCGAGAAGCTTATGCGCTGCTCAAGGCTGGCGACATCGACGGCCTGTCCATCGGCTACCGCATCAAGGAATATAGCGTGGACACGGAATCGGGTGTTTGGACGCTCGAAAAGCTCGATCTTGTCGAGGTGAGCATCGTTTCCGTCGGCGCCAACGAGAACGCGGTCGTGCAGAGCGTCAAGGCAGCGAAGGCTGCGCACGACTTGACCGAGAAGCTGAAGGCCGGGGATCGGCTGACAGAGCGAGAGTTCGAAACCTGGCTCAAGGGGCTGGGCTTTTCCAACTCGCAGGCGGAGCGCGCCGCGCGTCTCCACCTGAAAAGGCAGGGGGAACCTGCCAGTGCGGCTGAAGACGGCGTTGCCTTCTGGCGCGCCTTGATGGGCTGACCGCCCAAATCAACCCAAAACAGGAGGTTCCCATGTCGGAACACAAGACTGCGGCCGAGCTTGCCGCAGAGGTCAAGCGCGACTTCGAAACCAAGCATGACAAAGTCAAGGAAATTGCCGAGAAGGCACTTGCCGAGGCCGAAAAGGGTACTCCTCTGGCGCAGACCGCCAAGGAACTCGCCGACCAGGCGATCACGGCCATGACCGAGGCCAAGGCTCGTCTCGATGAGATCGAGCAGAAGATGGCCCGCAGCCGTGAGCAGGGGCATGACGCCCTGACGGCAGGTGAGCGCTTCGTGGAAGACGAGGGCTTCAAGTCCTTCGCCGGCCAGACCCGCCCTCGTGGTCGCCACATCGTGGAAGTGAAGGATATCACGTCCCTCACCACCGATGCCGCCGGCTCCGTTGGCTCGCTCGTTCAGCCCCAGCGAGTTGCCGGGACCGAACTGCCGCAGCGGCGCATGACCATCCGCGCACTTCTGGCTCAAGGCAACACCAACTCCAACTCGATCGAGTACGACAAGGAGAAGGTATTCACCAACTCGGCGGCTCCGGTCGCGGAAGGTGCCCTGAAGGCTCAGTCGGAACTCCAGTTCGAAGATGCGACCGCTCCGGTTCGCACTATCGCTCACTGGATGCGTGCGTCGGTGCAGATCCTGGCAGATGCGCCCGGTCTGCGTTCGATGATCGACCAGCGCCTGCGTTATGGCCTTGCTTATGCCGAAGAGCAGCAGTTGCTCAATGGTTCCGGCTCCGGTCAGAACCTCGAAGGCCTCATCACTGCCGCCACGGCCTATTCGGCGCCGGGGAGCCTCACGGCTGCAACCCCGGTTGACGTGGTTCGCCTGATGATCCTGCAGGTTGCTCTGGCTGAATATCCGGCAAACGGCATCGTCATGAACCCGATCGACATGGCTGCGATCGAGATGGCGAAGGATACGGCCGGCGGTTACCTGATCGGTGATCCGCAGGGCACGATCCAGAAGCGCCTCTGGGGCCTTCCTGTCATCGAGACCCAGGCGATTGCCGTCGATAAGGCACTCGTCGGCGCGTTCAACCTCGCCGCCCAGATCTTCGACCGTCAGGACGCGACCGTCGAAGTCTCCACCGAAGACCAGGACAACTTCGTGAAGAACAAGGTGACCATCCGCGCTGAAGAGCGTCTAGCACTGGCGATCTATCGCGAAGCCGCCCTCGTTTACGGCGATCTGGGCCGCGTGGCCTGATGAAGTAAAGGGCGGGGCATAACGTCCCGCTCTTTCCCTCTCACCTGGAGGCCACCATGACCACGAAAGTCAAACTTATCCGCCCGCTGGACGGCAAGGAAGCCGGGACGATTGTCGAGTACCCGGATCTCGACGCAAAGCGACTGGAAAAGCGCGGCGCGGTCGAGATCATCAAGGAAAAGGCCGCCCCCGCGCCGGAAAACAAGATGGCGCCGGCTCCCGATAACAAGGCTGCTCCGCGGCGTGAAAAGAAGGGTGCCTGATATGCCCGGCCAGATCCAGAGAACACGTGGCAAAGCCGCATATCGCCGCGCCGCTGACGCCGCCGGCAAGAAGCCGATCAACACCGTTCGCCCCGGCATCACCGGGACGGCCACGCAGGGTCAGACTTTGACCTGCTCAACCGGGACGTGGACAAATACGCCTGATGCCTACGCCTATCAGTGGCTCAGGGATGGCGTTCCGGTCGCCGGGGCTACCGCTTCTACGCGCGTTCTGGCTGCCGCCGATGTCGGTTCTGCCATGAGCTGCACGGTCACGGCTACAAACGAAGGCGTCACTAACTCCGCCACATCCCTGCCGACCGCCGCTGTAGGTGCCGCTTGATGTTCCGCCCCGTCCGTGTCACGCCCTCATCCGATATACCGATCCCGATCTCCGTTGATGACGTGAAGAACGCCTTGCGCGTGAATGGGACGGATTCAGACGCCGAGATCGAACGGCTGATCAAGGCCGCTGTGGAGCACTACGAAGGCTGGAGCGGCGTTCTCGGCATTGCCATCGTCGAGCAGACCTGGCGACAGGACTTCGGGCGCTTCGAGGACAAGATGTGCCTCAAGGTCGGGCCAGTCTCCTCGATCGCCTCCGTCAAGTACCGCAACGATCAGGGCCAGATCGCGACGGTTGCGTCGGACAGCTACACGCTGAAGCACGACGGCGGCGGGCAGGCCTACGTTCGCTTCGATCGCGGCTTCACGGCTCCGGTTGATCTCTACGAAGATGCTCCGGTTTCCATCGAATACGTCGCCGGCTGGCCCTTGGACGTGGATGACAAACCCACCACGCCAGCCGACATCCAGACCGCGATCATCCTCTTCGTGCAGAAGCACCTGGACGAGGCGGCGCGGGTGAACTGGGACATCCTCAATCGGGTCGAGAAAGATTTGACCTCCAAATATCGCAAGCTGATCTAGGGAGCCTGCCATGCGCGTCCGCTTCACCCATGACTTCGACTACAAGCCCACGGCTCAATCCACCATCGGCTACAAGGCCGGGATGGAGGAGACGGTAAAGCGCGAGTGCGGAGAGCAGGCCATCGCCGCCGGCAAGGCCGTTGAGATGAAGCATGCAGGGAAGCCGGCCGATGGCGCCGATTAAAGCGCCGACCGCGCAGGAGCTTCGGCATCGTGTCGCTTTTGACAAGCGGATCGAGATCGACGACGGAGCGGGGAATACGCGTGGCGAGTTCCAGGAACAGTTCTTGGTCTGGGCAGCACTGCGCCCCCGCGGCGGCTCCGAGGCTGTTGTTGCCGACCGGCTGGAAGGCCGAAACATGCTCGGCGTCTACCTTCGTTCCTCCTCACAGGCGCGGCAAATCACGAACGACTGGAGAATGAGGGACGCTCGTGACGGCGAGTGGGTGGGCGAAGGTGAGAACCGACGTTGGGCCGGCCCCGTCTACGCGATCAAGATCGTGGATGCGGTCACCGACCGCCGGTGGGTCTACCTGGAGGCGCAGACCGGAGTGGCGCCCTGATGGCCTTCAAAGCGAAAATGCTCGGCCGTGACAAGACCATGCGGCTTCTCAACGGCATCGTGCCCGAAGCCGAGAAGGAACTCGCTAAGGCGCAGATCGAGGCGGCGCAGTCCGTTGCCAGCAAGATCAAGCCTCGCGCGCCCGGTCCCCGCACCGGTGTCTATCAGGCGAGCATCCAAGCTGCCCGTCTCGCAGACCGACCGAAGGAACGCGCAGTCGGTGGCGGCGCGTCCAACAGCAACACAAAAGACCCGAACGCTACTGGCGTCTTCGCTGACTACATCTGGCGGTTCCTGGAATTCGGGACAGTCAAGATGGCGAAGCGGCCGCACATCTTCCCGACCTGGCGGCAGGAGAGGAAGAAGGTCCGATCCAAGATGGCAGCAGCCGTCCGCAAAGCCGTCAAGAAGGCGAAGAGCAAGTAAGATGTCCTCACCCTCGTTCGAGCTTCAGGTGGCGATCGTGACGCGCCTGAAGGCCGCTGCTGCTGTCACGGCATTCGTTGGCAACCGCGTCTATGACAGCGTGCCGGAAGAACCGACCTTTCCCTACATTACCGTGGGAGAGGGTGACGAGACCAGTGACGACGCCGACTGTGTCGACGGCTTTGAGATCTCGCTCGACATTGACGTTTGGTCGCGCGCTCCGGGCTTCCCGGAGGCGAAGAAGATCAGCGACGAGATCCGCAAGGCGCTCAAGACGCCGGAGCTGACCATCCCGACCAACGCCCTCGTCTATTTCCGCCACCGGCAAACCCGGTTCCTCCGCGATCCGGACGGAAAAACCTCGCATGCCGTGATGACCTACGAAGGCTTCGCGGAACAACCCTAACCGCCACCAGGAGAATACCATGGCCAAGGCTACGACCATCAAGGGCGGGAAGTTCCGCGTCCTTCTCGGCAATGATGCCGAACCCATCGTTTATGCGGCGCCTTGCGGATTCACGCAGCGTTCGATCACGCTCAACAAGGGACTGGAAGAGGTAAACATCCCTTCGTGCGACGATCTGGACTCTGTGGACTGGGTAGGGCGTGACGCAACATCGCTTTCAATGTCCATCAACGGCGAAGGCGTTCTCGCTGAAGAGAGCGTCGAAACATGGCTAGACGCTTTCGATAGCGTTGATTCCGTTTCGGTCAGGGTGGAGTGGGAGTTCCCGACAAAAACCATTTCATGGGTCGGGTTCATGCACGCGGAATCCATTGAGAGCGGCGCTGCCAATGCGGGCCGTGCCACACTCAACGTATCGCTCCAAAGCGACGGCGAAATGGTCCGCACGGTAACGCCGGCAACTCCATAATGAGCCGCGACGGTTCCTGCGAGGTCGTCTTCAACGGCCAACGGACGCAGTTCAAGCTTGCATGGCGCGAACTGATGAAGATCCAGGAGGCCTGTGACGCCGGGCCTTATGTGGTTCTTGATCGGCTCGTGTCCGGCCGGTGGAGGCTTCAGGACATTTCCGAGGTCATCAAATGGGGCCTTATCGGCGCCGGGTTGCCGCAGGCTGAGGCTCTGAAGCTTGTCGAGAGCGAGGTTCAGGGGCGCCCGCCGCTGGAAAACCTCGTGATTGCGCAGACGGTCCTTGGCGCTGGCGTCGTCGGCGCTCCGGAGGAAGAAGTCGGAAAAAAATTCGAGGCGGCAAGTCAGGAGGGGAGCAGCCTCTCCCGAACGGAAAACTCCGATTTGCCGCCATCATCGGAAACGGAATCGTAATGGGGATGTCGCCGGCCGAAACGCTGGCGTGCTCTCCGTTCGAATACCTCGCTGCTCTGGATGGCTTCATCGAAGCGAACGATCCGGAAGGCGACAAGAAGCTGACAGAGTCCGAGAAGGACGATCTGTGGGAATGGCTCGAAGGTAGCACCTGATGGCGACTGACAATGAACAACTGGTGCTCAGCATCAGCGCGGACACGCGGCAAATTCAGCGACAGTTGAAGTCGCTTGTTGGCCAGACCCAGCGGAATACCCAGCAGATCGAGGCGGCGTTCGCGGGGTTGGAAAAGGGGGCCGGAAAGGCATTCGATGGCGTTGCCGCGAACGGAAACAAGGCGTTCGGCGCCGGCGTCAGAGGGGCGAGAGACTTTCAGCGCGCCATGAACGGATCTCGACTAGAGACAGCCAATCTCGCCGCTCAGTTGAACGATATCGGCGTGCAGCTTGCGGGTGGCCAGTCGCCCTTCCTCATCGCCCTTCAACAGGGCACGCAGATCAACCAGGTGCTGGGGCAGGGCGGGGCGCGCGCGGCAGTTGGAGCACTTGCGGGGGCATTCACCTCTCTGGTCAATCCGGTGTCGCTCGCCACCATTGCGGTCATCAGCCTGGGTGGCGCGGCGGTTCAGTATTTCACCAGCCTCCTCTCCGACAGTGACAAATCCGAAGAGGCGCTGAAGAAACAGGGGGACTTAATCCGCAACATCGCCAAGGAGTGGGGAGATGCCATCCCCGCGCTTCGGGAATATGCCGACGAGCTTGAACGGACGGCGCGCGCTGCCGAGCTTAACGAAGCAGGCGGGATCATCAACGACCGGGCGCTGGCCGATACCCGCTCACAAATTGAGGATGCAGGGGTCGCAATTGCGGATCTCGTTTCGCAGCTTCAGGGGGCGGGGGAAGAGACGGAAACCATCGTCGCCCTGCAGGATGCTTTCAATCAGTTTTCCAGCGCAGCCGAAGATGGCTCGCTGAAGATGGAAGATGTGCAACGCGTCCAGGATGCGCTTGCCGCGGCGATCAACAGCAGCGGTATTCCGGCTCTTGCCGACTTCAAGACGATGTTCGACCAGTTGGCCGGTTCTGCGCTCGGGGCTTCTGACGCTGTTCGCCAAACAAATGCTGCCATTGCGCAGGCGCAAGCTCGGATGAACGATCCGCGCACCTGGCGAAGCTATGGCAGGACCGATCAGTTCGGAGCCGATGCTACCATCCAAGGTCAGGAGTTCAACCTCCCCGACAATGGCCCGACGCCGGATCGGCGCCCGACAATCGAGCTAGGCACGGACGACGGTTCCCGTGCGGCGTCTCAGGCTAACAAGAGCCGCGCGAAGGCCATCAGCGAGGCAGAGCGCGAGCGCAAGGTTGTTGCTGATCTGGTCGAGCAACTTGAGTTCGAGCACTCCACGCTCGGCATGACGGACGCGCAGCGGGCAGAGGCTAATGCCCTTCGTCGCGCTGGTGCTGCCGCCACGGAAGAGCAGAAGGCTAGGATCTCGGAACTGGTCGAAGCGACCTACGCCGAGCGCGATGCCATCAAGGCCAGCAAAGAGGCGATGGACGAGTTGAACTCGCTCGCTCGTGACGCTCTGGAAGGCATCGTTTCCGACCTACGCGCCGGGAAGTCTGCAGCGGACATCTTCGCCAACGCACTTGGGCGCATAGCCGACAAGCTCTTGTCAGGTGCTTTTGACAGCCTCTTCGGCGGCGCCGGCGGCATATTTGGAAGTCTTTTGGGCGGGAATGGCGGCTTTGCTGCGCTCCCAAGGATTGGCCCTGTCCCTGCCGCTCGCGCAATGGGTGGGCCTGTCACCGCAGGACAACCCTACATTGTTGGCGAGAAGCGGCCGGAATTGTTCGTCCCGAACGTGAGCGGCACCATTATTCCCAAGGTGCCAGGCGGCAGCACGACGGTTCACTTCGCTCCGGTCATCAATGCTCCCGGCGCTGACAAGGCGGAGCTTGCTGCTGTTCGTCGGGATCTCGCACGGATGAGAGCCGAGTTGCCCGGCACGGTCAAGGCAGTGGTCCGCGACGGACAGAAGCGCAGGCAGGTCTGATGGCGATCACCTATCCCCGCGAACTGCCGGAGGGCATCAAGTTCGTCACGGCCGATTTCGTGCTGAACGATCAGGTGAAGGCGTCGGCGTCTGGCTCCCGGTTGATCAACTACACGCAAGTGACCGATCCTGCCTGGATGGCAACGATGGTCACGAAGAGCTTGCGCTATTCTGAGTATGCCGTGCTTGAAGCGTGGTGGCTGTCTCTCAGGGACGGCCTTCGCCGCGTGATGTTCCGGCACCCGCACGTCTGCTACCCGAAGAACCACGGCGGCAACAAGGCGCCGGCAGACGATGCCGGAAACCTAACGGGCGTGACGGGTGGCAACGTCCTCGTGGTAGACGGCGTAAGCGCGGACCTGTCTCTGGTCGTCGGTGATCGCATCGGGCTTGAGAACGGCACCCGGCGCCATGTCGGCCGCGTCACGGAAGTCACCGGGACCGGCACGAGCCGAACCATCACGATCGAGCCTCCACCATTCGCCGCGGTATCGGCGGCCGGCACTGTGGTTCGTTTCGCGCGTCCCGGCCTCGTCATGCGACCCGTTCCGAATAGCTGGTCAGTCCAGCAGACGGGCGGGCGGTATGTGGCATCATTCCAACTCGTAGAAGGGCAGTGAGATGGGCGAAAAAGAAGCGCAGACGATCGCCGCTGATGAGGTCGGAACGATCCCGGCGGAATGGCTTGCACCGGCGACGGAAGCAGAGCCGCAGCCAGAGCCGAAGTACAATCCGGATGATCCGGAGTTCAAGAAGGCCGTGGTCGCCGTCGTGCTTGAGATGAAGCGCAGGCGGGTCATCTGATGCTCTCCACCGCAGTCAAGAACCTCTACAACGAGGGGCGCATCTCGACGCGCCAGATGATCCGGTTCACGTTCGGGTCCGGGGTCTATGGCTTCATCGCACGCAGCGAGCCGCTGACCTACTCCGGCGTTGAGTACAAGCCGTTCGGCTTGATCGAGGTTTCGGACCTCGGCGGCGGGACGGGCACGACCGCTGACGGCAGCTTCACGCTGACGCTGGCCGAGAGCCCAGACGATGGCTTGACGCCTGAAGTTCTGGTCAAGATTGAAGACGAGGACTACCGGGACCGCCCGGTCCGCGTGATGGATGCTCACTTCCATCCTGATACGGGTGACCTTGTGCAGGTCGAGACGGTCGCACGCGGCTATCTCGACACCATACCGCACAACAAAGACCCGGAGCGCGGTTACACCCTCACAGCAAACTGTGAAGGCCGGCAACTCGACTACAGCCGCAAGAATGGCCGCGTCCGCTCGACGGCGGATCAGCAGCGCCGCGCGCCGGGCGACGAGTTCTTCGAGCATGCCGGTAAGGCTGGCCGCGTCGAAGTCCTCTGGGGCCGCACGAAGTCCGTAGGATAATCCATGACCAGACACCCCGAATGGGAAAGTCGCCTCAACGCGGTTGTGGCGAAGCATCAGGCTATGGACGGCGCATGGGGCGTGTCAGACTGTTGGACGCTCACCATGGACGCCGTCGAGGCCGTGCAGGGCAAGCGGATACTGTCGAAGCTCTCCCGCTACAAGAGCGAGGCGGCAGGATACCGCGTATTCGCCAAGGCTGGCTTCAAGACCGTCGAGGAGGCGCTGGCATCCGTTCTGGAGCCGGTGCCCGTCCTGATGGCCCAGCGTGGCGATGTAGGGGTGATTGAGCGCGACGGGGTCATCTCGTCAGGCGTCTTCACCTCTGCCAGGTTCGCTGTCCGCACGATCTATGGCCGCACCGACACCATCGCCGGCAAGCGCATCGAGACCATCGCCGGGTCCGACGTCCAGTTCCTGCCGATCTCGGCGGTCAAGCAAGCTTTTCAGGTTCGATAGATGCCCTTCATATCTGCCGCCCTTACGGCCATCGGCACCAGCATTGGCCTTGCCGCTGGCACCGGCCTCGCGACCTTTGTTGCCATTGGTCAGGCAGCCATCGGTATCGGTATCAACTTCGTCGTCGGAAAGATCCAGCAGGACCAGGCGAAGAAGGCCGCGAAGAAGACGGCGGGAACGCAGTTCGACCGTGAGTATGGCGAGAACATCAGCCGCAAGGTTGCGTGCGGCTATGTCGGGATCGCGGGGCACGATATCTATGTGAACACCTACAGCACATCGAACCGGTGGCTGGAGCAGGTCTACGTCTTCTCAGATTTCCCCTGCGACGGCCTTTCCCGTATCTGGGCTGGCGGCAAACTGCTCGATCTGGAGGACGTAGACGGAAGCGGCAAGTTCTTCGAGGTCATCAACAATCCTGACTATGAAGGCCGGATGCGGTTCACGTTCTACGACGGGACGCAAACCGCCGCTGACAATGGCCTTGTCGAGAATTCCAACCCAACGGGCCGCTGGACCGAAGACCACGTCGGGCATGGCATGTGCTATGTCAAAGTCCGCCTGTTCTACAATCGCGAACGGTTGAACAGCTTCCCCGACTTCTTCTTCGAGATCCGCGGCGCTCGCCTCTACGACCCCCGCAAGGATTCGACCGTCGGCGGCTCCGGTGCCCATCGCTGGGGCAATTATGCCACTTATGAGTTCACCGAAAACCCGGTGATCATGGACTACAACTACCGCCGCGGCTTTGCCTGGAACGGCGACATGTTCTGCGGCATGGACATGAACGCGGAGGATCTTCCAGTCGCGCGCTATGCCACGGCTGCCAATATCTGCGACGAGATGGTCTCCGGAGAACGACGCTATCGCTGCTCGGTCCTGCTCGATTGCGACGTTGATCACGGCGACAACATCGACGCGCTGATGGAGTCTTGTGGTGGCATGGTCATCGATAGCGTCGATGGCTCCTGGCCGCTCATTGGCACGGAACAGCCGATTGTTGCGACCTTCACCGATGAAGACTTGATCGTTGGCGAGAACGTGCGCTTCCAGCGCCGGCGCTCCATGGCGGATCTGGTTAACTCGGTCGGCGGGACCTATCCCGAGCCGGCCAACATGTGGAGCCCGGCCGGCTACGACACGCAGACGAACACGAGCCAAGTGGCGCTTGACCGCCGCACGCGAGACCTGCCGATTAACTTCGAGACGGTCCCGTCGAAGCGGCAGGCAAACCAGCTTGCCTCGATCTACTACAACGAGAACCGCTACGAGGCGAC
>DASUPM010000195.1:0-5835 GCA_036281095.1 Pseudorhizobium sp. | reverse complement strand
CGCGATTGGCGATCAGGAGGCTTTCAATCACCGTCCGTCCTCCTTCCTACATCCGGAACAGGCCGAACTGCGCGCGTTCGGGAATCGGTGCGTTCAGCGTTGCGGAAAAGGCGAGACCCAGCACATCGCGGGTCTGGGCGGGATCGATAATGCCGTCGTCCCACAGCCTGGCTGTCGCGTAGTAGGGATTGCCCTCATCCTCGTATTTCTGCCGGATCGGAGCCTTGAAGGCTTCCGTCTCGGCCGTGCTCCAGGTCTCGGCGTCACGATGGACGGTGGCGAGAACCGCGGCCGCCTGTTCGCCGCCCATGACGGAAATTCGCGCATTGGGCCAGGAAAACAGGAAACGCGGCTGATAGGCGCGGCCGCACATGCCGTAATTGCCGGCTCCGAAACTGCCGCCGATCACCACGGTGATCTTCGGAACGGAAGCCGTCGCGACCGCGGTTACCAGCTTGGCGCCGTGTTTCGCGATGCCTTCCGCCTCGTATCTGCCGCCGACCATGAAGCCGGAAATGTTCTGCAGGAAAAGCAGCGGAATCCGTCGCTGGCAGGCGAGCTCGATGAAATGCGCGCCCTTCAGCGCGCTTTCCGAGAACAGCACGCCGTTGTTGGCCAGAATGGCGACCGGGATGCCCCAGATGCGGGCAAATCCGCAGACAAGGCTCGACCCGTAGAGCGGCTTGAATTCCTGCAGTTCCGACCCGTCGACGATGCGCGCGATGACCTCCCGCACCTCGTAGGGCGTGCGTACATCCTGCGGCACGACGCCGTAAAGCTCCACTGGATCGAGGAGCGGAGGTTGCGGCGTCGCCATCTCGATATCCACCGTCTTCGGCCTGTTGAGCGTGGCGACGATGTCTCGCACGATCAACAGCGCATGCTCGTCGTTCTCGGCGACATGATCGACGACGCCGGACTTGCGGCCGTGGGTTTCGGCGCCTCCCAGTTCCTCGGCGGAGATGACCTCGCCTGTCGCAGCCTTCACCAGCGGTGGGCCGGCGAGGAAGATCGTCCCCTGATTGCGCACGATCACCGTCTCGTCGGACATGGCCGGGACATAGGCGCCGCCGGCCGTGCAGCTTCCCATCACGCACGCGATCTGCGGATTACCTGCCGCCGACATCTGCGCCTGATTGTAGAAGATCCGGCCGAAATGGTCGCGGTCCGGGAACACCTCGGCCTGATGCGGCAGGTTGGCGCCGCCGGAATCCACCAGGTAGATGCAGGGGAGGCGGTTTTCGGAAGCGATTTCCTGTGCCCGCAGGTGCTTCTTCACCGTCATCGGAAAATAGGCGCCGCCCTTCACGGTCGGATCATGGGCGACGATCATGCATTCGCGGCCGGACACGCGGCCGATCCCGGCGATCATTCCAGCCCCAGGGGCTTCGTTGCCGTACATGTCGCCCGCTGCAAGCTGTCCGATTTCCAGAAACGGCGCGCCGGGATCGAGAAGCCGCTGCACCCGGTCGCGCGGCAGGAGTTTCCCGCGCGCCACATGGCGCTCCCGGTGGCTTTCCGATCCGCCGCGCGCTGCGGTCGCCACTTTCGCCCGCAACTCCTCGGCCAGCGCATGATTGTGCGCCTCATTGGCCTTGAAGCCATCGGACTTGCGATCGAGGATGGTGCGGATCGGGGGCATCAGATGCGGTCTCCCGCGCCGATGACTTCGCGGCCGATCAGCATTCGGCGGACCTCGTTGGTGCCCGCGCCGATGTCGAGGAGCTTGGCATCGCGCCAGAAGCGCTCCACCGGCCAGTCCTTCGTATAGCCGGCGCCCCCAAGCGCCTGGATCGCCTGTTCGGCCACCTTCACGGCGCTTTCGGAGGCGTAGAGGATAGCGCCGGCGGCATCCTGCCGCGTCGTATTTCCGGCATCGCAGGCCCGCGCCACCGCATAGACATAGGCGCGGGCGGAATTCAGCGCCACGACCATATCCGCGATTTTGGCCTGCATGAGCTGAAAGCTGCCGATCGGCGTGCCGAACTGCTTTCGCTCCCGGACATACGGCAGGACGACATCGAGACACGCCTGCATGATGCCAAGCTGGATGCCGGACAGCACCACCCGCTCGTAGTCCAGGCCGGACATCAGCACCTTCACGCCGCCGTTCAGCGGACCCATGATGTTTTCTTCCGGAACGAAACAGTCCTGGAATACGAGTTCGGCCGTCGGAGAGCCACGCATGCCGACCTTGTCGATCTTCTGCCCGATGGTGAAGCCGGCGAAATCCTTTTCGACGAGGAAGGCGGTGATCCCCTTCGACCCCGCCTCGGGTGTAGTCTTGGCGTAGACGACGAGCGTTTGCGCATAGGGCGCGTTGGTGATCCAGAACTTGGTGCCGTTCAGCCGAAACCCGCCATCGACCTTGTCGGCCCGCAGTCGCATGGAGACGACATCCGATCCGGCACCCGCCTCGGACATGGCAAGGCTGCCGACGTGTTCGCCGGAAATCAGCCGGGGAAGGTATTTCGCCTTCTGTTCGGCCGAAGCCCAGCGCGAAATCTGGTTGATGCAGAGATTGGAATGGGCGCCATAGGACAGTCCGACGGAGGCCGAGGCGCGGCTGATTTCCTCGCAGGCGACCACGTGTTCCAGATAACCCAGTCCGAGCCCGCCATCCTCTTCCGCTACCGTAATGCCGTGCAGCCCAAGCGCGCCCATGTCCGGCCAGAGTTCAACCGGAAAGTGATCCTTCCCATCGATCTCGGCGGCGATCGGTGCGATGCGTTCGCGTGCGAAGCGGTGCGTGGTATCGCGGATGGATACCGCCATTTCGCTCAGCCCGAAGTCCAGTTCAGTCATTCGGCCGTCCTCCCAGAGAGCCCTTCATGCCTAGATGTGCAGAGCGTGCCCCATCGCCTTCAGCGCGGCTTCCTGTACGGCTTCACTGCGTGTCGGATGCGCATGGATCGTGCCTGCGATATCCTCCAGCCGCGCGCCCATTTCGATCGCCATCGAGAAAGCCGCCGATAGCTCCGATACGCCCGAGCCGACCGCCTGCAGGCCCAGCACGAGATTGGTATCGGCACGCGCCACCACGCGGACGAAACCGTCTTCGTCCTGCATCGTCATGGCCCGCCCATTGGCGGTGAACGGAAATTGCCCGATCTTCACCTCAAGGCCCTGGCTGCGCGCTTCGTCGGGTGAAAGGCCGGCGCTGACGATCTCCGGATCGGTAAAGCAGATCGACGGGATGCAGCGCTTGTCCCAGGCGCGCTTTCGGCCGGCGAGGATTTCCGCCACCATTTCGCCCTGCGCCATGGCGCGGTGCGCGAGCATCGGATCGCCGGTGACGTCGCCGATCGCGTAGACGCCGCGCATCGAGGTGCGGCATCGGTCGTCGATGCGCAGATAAGGGCCGGCCCGGTCGAGGTCGAGCTCTTCCAGCCCCGAGCCTGTCGTGCGTGGTCGCCGACCGACCGCGACGAGGACACGGTCCGCCGGCAGTTCCTGCCGTCCGCCCGGTCCCTCGACGACAAGCGCCTCTCCCCGGTCCGAAAGCCCGATCGCCTTGGTGCTGGTCAGGATATTGACGCCGCGTTCGCTCAACCTGCGCGCCACCGGCTTGACCAGATCAGCATCGTAGAGGGGCAACACCCGGGACATCGCCTCGACCACCGTGACCTCGGACCCCAGCTTGGCGAAGGCGGTGCCGAGTTCCAGCCCTATGTAGCCGCCCCCCACCACGACCAGCTTTTCCGGCAGGTCAGACAGGGACAACGCTTCGGTCGAGGAGATGACCGGCCCGCCGAAAGGCAGGGCGGCAAGCTCGACCGGATCGGAGCCCGTCGCGATCACCACCGTTTCGGCGCGGATGATCTGCCGGCCGGTCTCCGTTTCGACTTCCACCGTCTTGCCGTCGCGGAAGCGGGCGCGGCCATGGACGATCTTTACCCGCGCCTTTTGCAGCAGCCCGGAGACGCCGCCAGTCAGCCGGCCGACGATGCCATCCTTCCAAGCCACGGTCTTTGCAAGGTCGATCATCGGGCTTTCGATGCTTATACCGAGAGCGCTATCGCCCGCCGCCATCCGCCGCACCGCGTCAAACTCGTCGGCCGCGTGGATCAGCGCCTTGGAGGGAATGCAGCCGACGGTCAGGCAGGTGCCGCCGGGTTTGCCCGCCTCGACGATCACCGTGTCGATGCCGAGCTGGCCAGCCCGGATGGCGCAGACGTAACCGCCGGGGCCGGCGCCGATGACAAGCAGCTTGCAGGAAATCTCTTTCATGGCTCAGCCCTCTATGAAGATCAGGGCGGGGGTTTCGAGCAGCGTGCGCAGGCGCTGAACGAACGTCGCCGCATCCCAGCCGTCAATGATGCGGTGATCGAAGCTGGAGGACAGGTTCATCATCTTGCGCGGAACGAATTGCGCGCCGTCCCAGACCGGGCGGGTGGCGATCTTGTTGACGCCGACGATCGCGACTTCCGGATGATTGATGACCGGCGTCGATACGATGCCGCCGAGCGCGCCGAGCGAACTGATCGTGATGGTAGAGCCCGTGAGTTCGTCGCGCGTGGCGGTGCCGGCACGTGCAGCCTCCGCAAGCCGGCTCATTTCCGATGCGCAATCCCAGATGCTGCGAGCCTCGGCATGCCTGACGACGGGCACGGTCAGGCCGGCGGGCGTCTGTGTGGCAATGCCGATATGCACGGCGCCGAAACGGGTAACGATACCCGCATCGTCATCGAACGTGGCATTGACCTCCGGCTGTTCGTCGACTGCCTTCACCAGCGCCCGCATCAGAAAGGGCAATAGGGTGAGTTTCGGATGGTCGGGCTTGCGCTCCCGGTTCATCGTCGCGCGCAGTTCCTCGAGCGCGGTCACGTCGATTTCCTCGACATAGGTGATGTGGGGAATCCGTGACGTCGAGAGCGTCATCTTTTCCGCGATGCGGCGGCGAAGGCCGGTGAGCTTGATCTCCTCCTGCGAGGTCTTCTTCGAAAGCGCCTGCGCCGCCGCAGGAGCGTCCGTGCCGCGGGCGAGGAACTGTTCGACGTCTTCGTGCAGGATGCGTCCCGCCGGGCCCGTTCCGCGCACCTGGCGCAGGTCGATGCCGTGGTCGCGCGCGAAGAGCCTGACCGAAGGCGCCGCCACGGGTTTGTCGATCTCAGGGGCAGCCGAGGGTGGCGGGGAGGGAACGGGCGGCGGTGATGGAGCAGGGGCTGCCGGCCCCGGAGGGTTTTCGGCGGATGTGACGTGTCCGGGGTCCGGTTCCTCGACCCTGGCTGGTTCCAGGGGAGCAGGTTCCTCGCCGGTACCGTCCGTTTCGATCCGGATCAGCGGCGCCTTCACCGCGATCGTATCGCCCACTTCGCCGCCAAGCCAGAGAACGGTTCCGCTGACGGGGGATGGGATTTCCACGGTTGCCTTGTCCGTCATCACAGCCGCGACCACCATGTCCTCGCGCACGGGATCTCCGATCTTCACATGCCATTCCACAAGCTCGGCCTCGGCCACCCCTTCTCCGACATCGGGCATCTTGATCGTGAATTCGCCCATGGCTCAGGCCTCCATGACGTCGGTCAGTGCGCGCCCGACGCGGGCGGGCCCCGGGAAATAGTCCCATTCCTGCGCATGCGGATAAGGGGTATCCCAGCCGGCAACGCGCATGACAGGCGCTTCGAGGTGGTAGAAGCAATGTTCCTGCACCAGCGCCGAAATTTCCCCGCCGAAGCCTGAGGTCAGCGTCGCCTCGTGCACGACGACACAGCGCCCTGTCTTGGCGACTGATTTGACAATGGTGTCCAGATCGAGCGGCATCAGGCTTCTGAGGTCGATCACCTCGGCGTCGATGCCGGTATCGGAGGCGGCGGCGAGCGCCACATGCACCAT
>DASUPM010000194.1:0-5571 GCA_036281095.1 Pseudorhizobium sp. | reverse complement strand
CGGCAAGCAGAAGCCGGCAGCGGCAGCACCGGCACGGGCGGCGAACGACGAGACCGGAAGCACGAGCATACCGGTGATGGGGCGCATTGCCGCCGGCGTGCCGATCTCCGCGATCCAGAACAACACCCACGACATCGCCGTGCCGATGGAGATGCTTGGAACGGGCGAGCATTATGCGCTGGAGGTCAAGGGCGACTCGATGATCGAGGCCGGCATTCTCGACGGCGACACGGTGATCATCCGAAACAGCAGCACGGCCAGCCCGGGCGACATCGTGGTCGCATTGGTGGACGACGAGGAAGCAACGCTGAAGCGCTTTCGGCGCCGCGGCGCCTCCATTGCACTCGAGGCTGCCAATCCGGCCTACGAGACCCGGATCCTCCCCTCCGACCGCGTCAAGGTTCAGGGCAAGCTGGTCGGCCTTATCCGCCGCTACCACTGATCAGCCGCTGCACGGGCTCCGGGATCGTGGAGTCGAACGCGCCGCTGCGCCAGTCATAGAGACGATGACTCAACCAAGGGCGTTCGGCACCTACAATCGCCGCTTTGGCGTACCACCGACCGGGATCATCGGTGCCGTTAAGGTGGACTTCCAGCGCACCGGTCTTTCGAAGCGTGGTGCCGGCGAGAAGCAGCGCGCCTGAGCGGCAGCGATCAAGCCGCGTGCGCGGCGCGATGACGATCGCGGCCACATCGCAGGCGATGCCTGTGAGGCGCCCATCCTCGACTGCGGCGATCGCCACCCCCTCCTCCGCCATCGCCACGCACCAGGCTTTCGCCCGGCAGTGAAACCGTGCGGGTGTCGCCGCCGCGTCGTCGAGAGCGTTCCGCATGGCACGTCGCACATCGGCAAGCTGCGGTGCCGTCAATGCCGCGCGCGAAGCCGAGTCGGTGCCGGCGAGGCCAGCATCTCCGGCCGGCGACATGACGGGTTTTAGCGGGTCCGGCAGGAGAAGCGCCCGCTGCCACTGGTCGAAAACGAAAGCCGGAGGCTTCGCGCGGTTCGTTGCCACCACGGATCCATTCACGGACGAGCCATGGAGCGCGACAAGCGACCCATCCTCCGACACGAGAAGATCCGGCAGCGGTCGCCTTTGCTCCTGCCAGCTCAGCAGGAAGGCGAGCGCCATGAGCGGCAGGCCGAGCAGCCGCAAGCGCGTCCGCAGGAGGGCGAGCAGCACGAAGCCGGCGGAGGCGAGCCCCAGGAACCATGGATGCTGCCGCCCGACGCCGACATCGCCGCCCCAGGAGGCCACGTGTGCAGCAACGGCGATAACCGCCTCCAGTCCCGCGCCCATCAGCTTGAGGAAGGGCGCGTCGATACCGAACGGCATCAACAGCATTGCGACAAGGCCGGCAGGCATGACCAGGAAGGAAATGATCGGCATGACCGCGAGATTCGCGGCCAGTCCGTAGCCCGCGAGCCTATGGAAATGATCCATGGAATAGATCGCCGTCGAGAGCCCGCCGATCAGCGAGGTGACGAAGACACCCGCCAGAAAGCTCCAGACGGTCGCCACGGGCGCGAACCGGCCTTTCGCAAGGGCAGAGGGTTCGCGCTGCCGGCGTGCGGCGCGCTCACTCCAGACCGAGTAGCCAGCCACCAGCGCCGCCGTCGCCGCAAACGACATCTGGAAGCTCGGCCCCATGATCTCGGAGGGCGAGACCGCCAGTATGACGAGAGCCGACAGCGCGACGTTGCGAAGGCTGATCGCCGCCCTGTCGAAGAGCACGGCGACCAGCATCACGGCCATCATCAGATAGGCCCGCTCCGCGGAGACGGCGAAGCCGGAGATCAGGTAATAGGCGGTCGCCATCAGCAGCGCGCCGAAGGCAGCGATCTTCTTCACCGGCCAGGCTTGGGCGAAGCCGGTGAAGAGACCGAGGCACGTTCTCAGCCCGACGAAGAAGATGCCGGCCGCGAGCGCCATGTTGAGGCCGGAGATCGCCACGATATGCGCAAGTCCGGATATCCGGAGGGCTTCCGTCGTTTCCTTCGAAATCGCACGTCTCTCGTCGGTGACAATGGCGGCGGCAAAGGCTCCGGCATCACCGGGCACGACCGCCCGGATGCGCTCGGCGATCGTCCCGCGCAGCGCGAAGATGTTCCGTTCCACGCCGGCCGCCCATCCTTGGGCAACACCGGTGGCGCCCGCGACTTTCTTCGGCGCCCCGTAAAAGAAGCCGACCGCGCCTATCCCGTCGTAATAGGCACCGAAGGCGAAGTCGTTCAGGCCCGGAAGCGCCGGGCCGGAGGGCGGGGAGAGCCTGGCGCGCCCGGTCAGAACCTCGCCTGCCTCGAACGGCGGATGCCGGGAGCGGGCGAGGAGCACCACCTGCTCCGGCGGGCGCCTGATGACGGGGTCGGCCGTCTCCAGCAGATCCAGTTCATAGCGCCATCGGCCATCGCCCGCCGCCTCGCGCCGGTGCACCTCTCCCGTAACGACGGTCGTCACGGGCGAATCGAGGATGACCGTCGCCCGACGCGTGGTCTCCAACTGCGCCAGCACGGCGCCAGCCAGCATCAGCGCCAGGAGGGCCATTGGCGTGACGCCGTTCCGATGCCGGCCGATGAGAGCAAGGAGGCAGGTCAGCGCGAAGGAGACGAAGATGAAGGAGAAGGGAGGATCCGCAGGAAGCGAAAACCAGGTCGCCGCGCCGATACCGACCAGGACCGGAGCGAACAGAAAGCCGCGGCCGAAGTCGGCCTCCCGTCGGACGGCGGAATGCAGCCGCCCGGCCAACCGCTCCGAACGCAGGAAGGCGGGCCGGAGTGACGGGACGAAGCGCCGGCTTCCGGCGAAAACTCTCCGATCCGCCTCGCTCCGGGCAATACCGTCAGCGGGTCCCGCCCCGGGCAGCGCGAGGGACGAGACGACATCTTCCGAGGATGCTGACTGATAGACCGCCCTCTCCTGCGGCATGGATGGTCGGCCCCCGCCTCTTTGCCGGCAGAATGCAACCGGGCGGCGGGAAACGCAACTCCAGACTGCGGCGACGCCCCCGCCGTTTCAGCGCTTCTGCGGGCTCCGTGACTGATTCTTAACCGCTTCCACACGCGGCGAGGCAGAAGTATTTGGCAGTGCACAATTAGGCGTCAGCAGCGCTTGGCAGCGGGCGCTGGATCATATAGCAACACACTACGCTTAGTTCTTGTGGCGTTTTGAGACGCCACGCCGCCAACAGGTTGGAGGATCAGCATGACGGATAAGAGCGCAAATCTGGTACTGGGCAACACGAGTGTGGAGTTGGCGGTCAAGTCCGGCACGATCGGTCCCGACGTGATCGACATCGCCGCCCTCTACAAGCAGACCGGAGCCTTCACCTACGATCCCGGCTTCACGTCGACGGCGTCCTGCGAATCGAAGATTACCTATATCGACGGCGAAGAAGGCGTGCTCCTGCACCGCGGCTATCCGATCGAACAACTGGCCGAACAGGGTGACTTCCTCGAAACCTGCTACCTGCTCCTCTACGGCGAACTGCCGACGGCCGCGCAGAAGAAGGACTTCGACTACCGCGTGACGCACCACACCATGGTGCACGAGCAGATGACCCGCTTCTTCACGGGCTTCCGCCGCGACGCTCATCCGATGGCCGTCATGTGCGGCTGTGTCGGCGCGCTCTCCGCCTTCTATCATGACTCCACGGACATCACCGACCCGCACCAGCGCATGGTCGCCTCCTACCGGCTGGTCGCCAAGATGCCGACCATCGCCGCCATGGCCTACAAGTATTCGGTCGGCCAGCCGTTCGTCTATCCGCGCAACGACCTCGACTACGCCTCGAACTTCCTGCACATGTGCTTCGCCGTCCCCTGCGAGGATTACAAGGTCAATCCGGTTCTCGCACGCGCCATGGACCGCATCTTCATCCTCCATGCGGACCACGAGCAGAACGCATCGACGTCGACCGTGCGACTCGCCGGGTCTTCGGGCGCCAACCCGTTCGCCTGCATCGCAGCCGGCATCGCCTGCCTCTGGGGGCCTGCCCACGGCGGCGCCAACGAAGCCGCTCTGAACATGCTTTCCGAAATCGGAAGCGTCGACCGCATCCCGGAATACATTGCGCGGGCGAAGGACAAGAACGACCCGTTCCGCCTGATGGGCTTCGGCCACCGCGTCTACAAGAACTACGATCCGCGCGCCAAGATCATGCAGAAGACCACACACGAGGTCCTCGGCGAACTCGGCCACAAGGACGACCCGCTGCTCCAGGTGGCGATGGAACTGGAGCGCATCGCCCTGACCGACGAGTACTTCGTCGAAAAGAAGCTCTATCCGAACATCGACTTCTATTCGGGCATCACCCTGAAGGCGATGGGATTCCCGACCACCATGTTCACGGTTCTGTTCGCACTTGCCCGCACCGTCGGGTGGATCGCACAGTGGGCCGAAATGGTCGAGGATCCGCAGCAGCGCATCGGCCGCCCGCGGCAGCTCTATACGGGCGCTCCGATGCGCGACTACGTGCCCGTCTCCAAGCGCTGAGACGCCCACCTCTAAGGAAAAAGCCCGGCTTAACGACCGGGCTTTTTTCTTTCCATCACATCGAGCACGATCCGCGCCGCCGCCTCGCCCGGCGGGACCGGCGTGCTGAGGCGCTGCCAGGTCAGGTCGAAGCCTTCCATCATCGCCCGGCGATGCAGGGTGTCGGATGACAGGATCTCCGCCCAGCGGCACAGACTGCCGGGACGGACGACCTCGTTGATATGCTCCGGGATGAGCGGGTAATCCGCGATCAGGTTGGGCAATGCCGCGGACCAGATCTTGATCCGCTTCGACATCAGCGTGATCAGCCAGTCGGCCTTGTAGGCCGCCGCCGCCGGCACCCCTGCGAGCGCCAGTTCCAGAAGAACGGTTCCGGACGCGGCAAGGGCGGCATCGGCTTCTGCAAAGGCGTTCCACTTGCTTTCGGCGGATACCCCTATGTCCACGGTTACGGGAAGCGTCGCCGCGATCTCCCGGACCAAACCCTCCTGCCGCGGCACCGTGGGGAGGAGGAACCGCGCCGGGCCGTTCCTCGCCTCGAATTCCGCCGCCGCCTGCCCGAAGATCGGCAGGAGGTTGCGGATTTCCGCCGAACGCGAGCCGGGCAGCAGCATGATCGTTTTCGGCTCGTCCCGCCGCTTCACCGGCTGCGCCGCACGCGCTGCCCTCACCTTCAAGAGCGCCGGATCACCCGTCAACCGGTGACCGACGAAGGTGGTCGGCGGCCCGCCGAGATGCTCCATCGCGCCCGGCTCGAACGGCAGCACCGCGAGCACGTGATCGATGTAGGGAACCATCGCCCGGGCGCGGTATTCCTTCCAGGCCCAGACACTGGGGCAGACATAATCCACGATCGGCAGACCAGGGAGCGCCGCCCTCACCCGTTTCGCCACCCTGTGGGTGAAGTCGGGACTGTCGACGATGACGAGCACGTCCGGCCGCGCCGCGACGATGGCATCGGCCGTCTGGCGGATGCGGCGCATCAACTGCGGCAGACGCTGCAGGACCTGTGTCAGGCCCATGATGGAAAGCTCGGAAAAGTCGAACAGCGACCGCAGCCCTTCGGCCTGCAGTGCCTCAC
>DASUPM010000193.1:0-2260 GCA_036281095.1 Pseudorhizobium sp. | reverse complement strand
AGTTGCCGACTATGAGCGCTACAAGGCCTGGTGCGACGACTACTTCTTTCTGAAGCATCGCAACGAACCGCGCGGCATCGGCGGCATCTTCTTCGACTGGCTGCATTCCAATGCGGAGAAGGGCGGCTGGGAGGCGGACTTCGCCTTCGTTCAGGACGTCGGGCGGGCCTTCAACCTCGTCTATCCGCGCCTGGTACGCAACAATTTCGACCAGTCCTGGACCGAAACCGACCGCGACGAGCAGCTGATCCGCCGCGGCCGCTATGTGGAGTTCAACCTGCTCTACGACCGCGGCACGATCTTCGGATTGAAGACCGGCGGGAACGTCGAATCCATCCTTTCCTCGATGCCGCCAGTGGTGCGCTGGCCGTGAGTCGCGAAATATTTCCGATCGCTAACATTTGACATGTTCACGTCGCATATTTGGTGCTAGCGTCCCCTTCATGCACCGGAGGAGGAACGCAATGAATGCGTTGAATGACATGCCAGTGTCTCGCAGGCCCCTGCCCGATGGAGGATTGAATCGGGCCCGTCTTGTGGATTCCCCTGAACTGATCGAACGCCTTGCACAGGAGCTTCGTCTGCGCAGCGACCCTGGCCTGCCGCACACGTTTTACGTTGAACAGGCCAAGCGTCAGTTGGCGGGCAGAAACGGGCTCTCCGGAGCCGCAGCCCGCGACCACGTGCTGGGAGCGCGGCAGATGCCTCTGCAGTCCGCCTCGGTTTTCCGCGCATGGGCAATGCCCGAGTAGAAGGCGGGAACCCGCAAGCCCCCTCTCCTGTTAATCGTTGTCGGCGAGGCGCGCAGCGCCTCGTCGATAGACACCAAAGGAGGATGCTATGAGATTGTTCGAATGCGGTACTCTTGTCCCCGGCTGCTCCTGGCATACGCGCGCCGAGGAGGACGCGGAAGTGGTGCGCCGAGCCGTCGAGCATCTGCGTACGACTCATGGCGAGGAGATCATCCGGGAGAACATGGTCGAAAACATCAAGTCCCGGATCCGCGACGAGGCCGCGGCAGCCTGAAGCAGTCCTACCCCGTACGGACCATTTCGTTGAGTCGGGCGGTGAGAGCTGCCCGGTCGAGCGAGAAGTTGCGCTCCACCCAGAAAGTCTCCAGCGCCGCAAGCACCTCCCCTACCCGCCTTCCTGGCTCGACGCCGGCGGCCAGCACGTCGGCACCCGTGATCGGGAACGTCGGCTTCTGGTATTTTTCGCACCGCCCCAGCAGAGCCGAAAACCGCGCTGCGTTGCGCATCGCCAGCGGATCGCCGCCTTCCGCCGTCGCACGGGCGCTCGCTAGCGCGAGCTTCAGCCGCATCGCGATCCCCTCCGGACCGTGCCGGTAAAGCAGCCTGTCGAACCCCACATCCGTCACCTCGTCCGGGAGGACGGAAGCCTTCGCCCACGCCTGCAGCCGCGCCGCGTCGGCATTCGACAGCCGCAGCCGCTTCCCGAGTGCCGCCAGCCGCTCCGCATCCGGCGGAACCATGGCCGCCAGCCTCAGGATCGGATCGGCGCTCCAGCCCAAGGCCTGCTCCGCCGCGATCAGGCCATGGACGGCATCGATGCCCCATTTCTCGGTCTCGGGCAGGATCTCGGTCAGCACCCCCGTCTGCCGCATCCAGAGAAGCGCCCGCGACGGATCGGGCGCGACGAGAAGCTTCTTCGTCTCCGACCATATGCGCTCCGCCGACAACGTCTTCAGCCTGTCCTTTGCCCGTGCAGATGCCCGTAGCCCGTCCGCGTCGGGACGGCCCCCGCCGTAATAGGCGAAGAAGCGGAAGAAGCGCAGGATGCGCAGGTAGTCCTCGGCGATGCGGCTGGCCGCGTCCCCGATGAAGCGGACGGTGCGGGTCTCGATGTCGGCAAGCCCGCCGACGAGATCGATCACCTCTCCTTCGGCATTCGCATAAAGAGCGTTGATCGTCAGGTCGCGCCGTTCTGCGTCTTCCTTCCAGTCCGTGCCGAAGGCGACCTGGGCATGCCGCCCGTCCGTCTCCACATCCCGGCGCAGCGTGGTCACCTCGAAGCCCCGGCCATCCGCCACCAGCGTCACCGTCCCGTGATCGATCCCGGTCGGGACCGCCTTGATCCCGGCTGCCTTGGCGCGCTCCACCACCTGTTCCGGAACCAGCGTCGTCGCAATATCGATGTCGCCGACCGGCAACCCCATCAGGGCATTGCGCACCGCGCCGCCCACGACGCGTCCCTCGCCGCCGTCGGCGTTGAGAAGAGCGAGAATGCGGGTGACCGCCTC
>DASUPM010000192.1:0-13053 GCA_036281095.1 Pseudorhizobium sp. | reverse complement strand
ATGACGGCAGGCAGATCCAGCCGCTGGCCAAGGAATACCAGCCCGACAATCGAGATGAGGACGATACCGAGGCCGCTCCAGATGGCGTAGGCGATGCCGACCGGCATCGTCCGCAGCGCCAGCGACAGCAGGTAAAAGGCTGCGCCATAGCATAGCGCCATCAGCACTGTCGGCACGGCACGGGTGAATTGCTGGCTCTGCTGGAGAAGGGTCGTCCCGACGACCTCGAGGAAGATAGCGGCCGCGAGAGAGACGTAGGTCAGGAGCATCGGGTTCATTGGCGGCCATTCTTTCGTTTTGGAGGCACGGGACTCGATCCGGGCGCCTTTCCATCTTACATCCGCTGTCATGACGGACGAGATCGAAAAGCGACGCAGCGACATCGGCTGGGGCATTCCGGCCTCGTTTCTTGCGCATGTCGTTCTGGTCGCCGTCATGATCTTCGGACTGCCGCTTCAATTGCCGCAGCCGCCCGAGGAGGAATCCGTGGCCGTGGAAATCGTGGAGCCTCCTCCCGAACCCGAACCCGAACCCGAGCCGGAGCCAGAGCCGGAGCCAGAGCCAGAGCCAGAGCCCGCACCTGAGCCAGAGGCCCAGGATACGCCGCCGGAAGCGGATGCTCCCGAACCGCCGCCACCACCTGAGCCGGCAACTGCGGCTGAAGAACAGGCGGCAGCGGAAGTTCCCGTACCGACCCTGCGTCCGGTCTTCGAATTCGGCGAGGAGACAACCGGCCCTAAGGCTTCGTTGGACGGAAACTCCTCGGAGCCTCCGCCGCCCGCGTCTGCCGAGGAGCAGGATCGTGAGGTGGAGGAGGCGGAGGAGGAGACAGCCGAGGCCTTGTCAGCCACGCCGGACCAAAGTGCCGCGCCATCTGCCCCGGGAACGCCGCCGCCGGAAACGGTGGAAGCCCCTGTGGAGGAACAGCCTGTGGACGAGCCGCTCCTCACGGAGGCAAGGACGCTGTTTTCGGAGAAGATGACGGATGATCCCGTCGCGCGCACCGCCATGGACAGCCTGCCCCGCAGCATGCGGGCAACGCAGCTCTGCGAAACGGAACTGACGGAGCAGCTACGCAATGCATCGCCGCCGCGGGATCCCGATTTCATTCCGCGGTCACCACTTTCCGATGGTACGATACTGGAACTGCGCCGCACAGCGTTTCGGGCGGAGGGTCAGTGGTACGACCTGAGCTTCCGCTGCGAAATCAACGAAGACGCGACGAAGGTGGTAGGCTTCGCATTCGACATCGGAGCCGAGGTGCCGAGGAGCGAATGGAGAAGGCGCGGCTTTCCCGGTTCGTAGCTGCTGCCTCAAGCGCCACCGGCACTGCCCCCTTCATCCATCACCGCATCGGCTTCCAGTTCAAGCGTAACCTCTTCATCGGCCGTCAGGCCGAATTCCGCCGCGACATCCGGCGCGTAGCGGAGAAGATCGGGCCTAAGCCGCAGGAGCGCCAGGTCCTTTGCCTTGGCCTCCAGCATCACGTCGAAATCCAGACCTTTCGCCGCCCGCATGAAGGTGGCGAATTCGAACGGGTTGCAGAAATCGGCGTGGCCGGTGAAGACCGGCGCCACGTGCCTCACCGTCTTCTTCCGCGTCTTCGGATCGACCCGCACCTGTTCCCGCAATTCGGTGCGAGGGGAAGAAAAATGGATCTTCGGCTGCTGCCCCTTAGGCCAGGTTCGAAGGACGGCGGCGAGCGTCTCCCGCAGGTCCGCGCGTTCCGGGTTGAGGCACCAGAAGTGCTGATAGTCGAAGATCAGCCGCACGCCGGTGTGCTGGTGGATCCAGAGCACGTCGGAGGCGGAAAAGCGCAGGTCGTCGTGTTCCAGCACCAGCCGTCGGCGGACATGCTCGGGAAGTATCTTCCAGGTTTCCACCCAGCGGATGCGGCTTTCCTCGATGTTTCCATAGGCTCCGCCGACGTGGATGACCAGAACGGCCTCCGGCCCCAGTTCCATCCGGTCCAGCATCTCCGCCTGGCTTTCGAGATCCCAGATGCTCTTGCGCACGAGCTCGGGGTCCGGGCTGTTCAGGACCACGAACTGCGACGGGTGGAACGACAGACGGATATCCAACCGCTTTGCTTTCCGGCCGATTGCCGCCAGTTCCGCGGTGCTCTCGGCGACCATGTTGTGGAACTGCGGCATGTCCGGATGCGTGGCGTAGGGCGCAAGGTCGGAGGACATGCGGTACATGCGGATGTCGTGACGGTCGAGGTGGTCGAGGATCCGGTCGACATAGCCAAGCGAGACCTTCAGGTGCGGATTGTTGCCGGCACGGCGGGCGTCGTTGCTCTTCAGGTCGTCGCGTGCCATCACCTTTACCGGGAAACCGAGCCGTCTCGACCGCGTCTGCTGCCCCGCCGGCGTTCGCTCTTCACGACGTTGATCCATTATCCACCTCCTGCTCGTCTCGATCCGTAACGATTGAAGCCCGGTTCCGATCCGAGGTAGATCTTGAAGACCTGCCATGCCGTCCGGAGAAGGAGGAACGTGCGTTGAAGGCCATGCTCTACGACGCCTTCGAGAAGGCGCCTCAAATCGTCACCGTTGCCGATCCGACGCCGCCCGCCGATGGCGTCGTGATCAGGGTAGGCGCCACGGGCCTTTGCCGAAGCGACTGGCATGGCTGGATGGGACACGATCCGGATATCCGCCTGCCGCATGTGCCCGGACACGAGCTTGCGGGTGAGGTGGTCGCGGCGGGCAGGGGCGTGATGCGCTTCAGGGTGGGCGACAGGGTAACCGTGCCCTTCGTATCGGGCTGTGGCCACTGCTTCGAATGCCATTCCGGAAACAGCCAGGTCTGCCCGAACCAGTTCCAGCCGGGCTTCACCCATTGGGGCTCGTTCGCGGAATATGTGGCGATCGACTACGCGGACACGAACCTCGTGCATCTGCCGGAAACGATCGATGACGCAACGGCCGCGAGCCTCGGATGCCGGTTCGCGACCTCCTTCCGCGCGGTGAGCGACCAGGCCCGCACGGCGGCGGGAGACTGGGTCGCAGTCCATGGCTGCGGGGGCGTCGGGCTCTCGGCCATCATGATCGCGACTGCTCTTGGGGCGAACGCCATCGGGATCGATCTTTCGGAGGAGAAGCTGGCACTGGCGCGCGCCTGCGGCGCCGTTGCGACGGTGAATGCCCAAGGCGTCGCCGACGTCGTCGAAGCCGTGCGTGAGATTACCGGCGGCGGGGCTCATGTCTCCATCGATGCTCTCGGCCACCCGAGCACCTGCTTCAACTCCATCAAGAACCTGCGCCGGCGCGGCAGGCATGTCCAGGTCGGCCTGATGCTTGGCGAACACGCGGCTCCGCAGATCCCGATGGCACAGGTCATCGCCCATGAGCTGGAAATCTACGGCAGCCATGGCATGCAGGCCTGGCGTTATGACGCCATGCTGGCGATGATCGCCGCGGGCCGGATGCAGCCCGGCAAGCTGATTACCGCCCGCATCAACCTGGAGGAGGCAGTACCGGCGCTGATGGCCATGGATCGGACGACGGCACCCGGCATCAGCGTCATCACCCGTTTCTGATACGGGAAACACAGGCGAGAAAATTTGCCTGCGATGTCGGATCGGCCCATCATCCGCCGTCCTTGGCTTGTCGATCAACGCAGAAGGAGGAAGATAATGGTTTATGTCGACGGATTCATCGTTCCCGTGCCGAAAGCCAGGCTTGATGCCTACAAGGAGATGGCGCGCGCCGCCGGAGATGTGTGGATGGAATACGGCGCCCTGTCCTATGTCGAAAGCATCGGCGACGATACGCCCTATGGAGAGGTGACGTCCTTTCCGCGGGCCGTGCAGGCGAGTGACGACGAGACGGTGGTCTTCTCGTGGATCACCTATGAAAGCCGCGAAAGCCGGGATCAGATCTGCGAGAAGGTGATGAAGGACCCTCGGCTTGCGGGTGACGAGTGGAAGGACGTCTTCGACGGGAAACGCATGATCTATGGCGGCTTTCGCGCATTTCTGACACTGTGAGCGACGCCTGCCGGCGCCGCCACGACGAGGAAACCGCATGCCGCAGACCGTGCTGACGATCCAGACCCGTGGCCAGGGCCTCTACGAATTCACCGCCCAGGCCGCGGATTTCGTCCGGCGCCATAAGGCGGAGGAGGGATTGCTGACCGTCTATGTGCGGCACACCTCGTGTTCCCTGCTGATCCAGGAGAATGCCGACCCGGATGTCCGGCGCGACCTGGAGGCGTTCTTCTCGCGGCTCGTGCCGCCGTCGGATGCGCCGTCCATGAACTGGATCACGCACACGATGGAAGGCCCGGACGACATGCCGGCCCATATCAAGGCTGCACTGATGGCCGTGTCGCTGTCGGTTCCCGTCAGCGGCGGACGACCGGCCTTCGGCACATGGCAGGGGATCTATCTCTTCGAGCACCGCGATCGGCCGCATGAACGCAGCGTCGTCCTGCATCTCTCCCCCTGACGCTCATGAACGCCCGCTGAACGACCGATTTGGAGAGCGTTCAGCCGGCCCCGCATAGGGTGTTCTCAATCCCGGGCAGAACGGGAGAGTTCAACGGCGCCAGGTTTCTGGCCTTTCGGGAGAGACACCAATGACCAATATCCTCGTCAAGTCCGCGCTCGCTGCTCTCGTCGCGCTTGCCGGCATGTCCGCCACGGCTTCGACTGCTGCCGCTTCCGGGCCGGAATTCCGCATCTTCGTCCAGCATGGATGGGATCATCGCGGCGATCGCCACCGGGATCGGTGGGAGCGGCCCCGCCGCGGCGGGCGTTGCCAGCCTTGGCTTGCGGAAGAAAAGGCGCGCCACATGGGGCTGCGCCGTGCTCGCGTGGTCGATATCGACCGCCGCACCGTGACGGTGATCGGGCGCGACAGGCACGGCCGTGACCGGGTCGTCTTCGCCAATGACCGCGGCTGCCCCGTCATCCGCCGCTAAGGCTTTCCGTCTTCATTCGCCCGATGACGGAAGAGGGCGCCTCCGCCGGCCCGATGAGGGTCGGCGGAGGCGCTTTTTTGTCTTACTGTTCCAGCGCGAACGTCACATCGACGGAGACCGTGTAGCTGTTTTCGCCGGCAGCCACGGGAACTGCATCCGATGCCTCCTTTGCCATCGCCATGCGGTACATCGGTTGCGGCGGCGGCATCCTCGGCGTGGCCTCCGTGATCTCGACGACCTGTCCGAGGCGGACGCCGGCTGCCTCCGTCAATGTCCGTGCCTTGGCGACTGCCCGTTCCACCGCCTGCTTGCGGGCCTCGCTCAGGGCCTGTTCCGGATCGTCGTTGGTGAAGGTGATCTGGCCGCCCTGGTTGATGCCGAGTTTCACGGACTTGTCCAGGATCGCGCCAACCTTGGCGACCTCGCGGATCTTCACCGTCAGCGAGTTCGTTACCTCGTAGCCGACGACTTCCGGCGGATCCACCGTGCCGTCTTCCTTCGGCTGGAAGTGGCGGTATTGGGGATGGATGGCGAAATTGCTCGTCTGCATGTCCTTGGCATCCACGCCCTCCGATTTCAAGGCCGCCATCACCGCCGCCATCGCGGAACTGTTTTCTCCCATGGCGACCTCGGCGGTCTTCGAATTGCGAACCACGGAGAAGGTGACGATCGCCATGTCGGGTGCGAGCGAAGCCTCTCCCTGGGCGGACACCCGGACCAGCGGCTCGCGGCGGGGCGGGACATCCTGGGCGGCTGCCGGGCAGGCGGCCGCAAACAGCATCATCCCGCCGAGGGAAAGGCAGGCGAGCCTCTGGGTCGGTGCATTCGTCAGACTGCGGAAGGGGAGGGAGCGTCGCATGGTGATTCCTCTTGGATGGATGAGAAGCCATTGGTGGAGCGTGATTGTGAAGCGAATGCGGCAGTGGCTTGAGGCGGCCGGCAAATTGCGTTAGAGCGGGTCCACCGGCGGGCGAACCATTGCGCCCCCGCTGCCTCCTTGGCAGGGCCTGTAGCTCAATGGTTAGAGCCGGCGGCTCATAACCGCTTGGTTGGGGGTTCGAGTCCCTCCGGGCCCACCAATGCCTGGTTTCAGGCATTGATATTGCTTCACTTTTTGGCTGTTTTTGTCCCACTTTTTTCCGACCCCGAAACGCGTGGGACATTTTTGTCCTCATTTCGTTCCAGGCTGAGGTGCTTGATGCCCTCTTTCGCGAGCCGCCGGCGGTTCGCTTTCGACGTGTAGAGCGTGGTCTGCTGCTTCGTCGTCCAGCCAAAAATAGCCATCAGCTGGTCGTCAGTTGCGCCATTTTCTGCGGCGATGGTGGCGCCTGCCTTCCGCAGGCCGTGGACGGTGCAGTGGAAAAGCTCTGCCTCGTCGCACCATTTGCGGAAGCGATTCCCGAAGCCATCTTCCGTGAAGGGGCGTCCGTAGTCATTGATCAGCCAGGTGAGGTCACCGGTCGGCGAGGCTTCTACCGTCTCCTCCAGGCAGGAGAGCAGCGGGATTTCGACGAGGACGTTGGACGAGCTCGCCGTCTTCTGCGGGCGCATGACGATCCAACCATTCTGCAGGTGCTGGCGTCCGAGAATGATCAGGTCGCTGCGCCGCAGGCCGGTGAAGAGCGCGATGTGAAGCGCCAGACGCGCCTTGCTGCCAAGCGGGTGTTTCGCCTCATACTGGCGGACTTCCTCGATGGACCAGGTGTGGAAGCCTTCGCCCGACTTCTGGCGCTTGATGCCCGCGCACGGGTTGGTCCGCGCCAGATCATTCTCCACTGCCCAGGCAAACATCGCCGACAGCGATTTCACAACGTTATTGCGGGCGCCCATAGTCTGGCGGATCTCGTCGCGAACTTCGGTGATATGCCGACGCTCCATTAGCGCGAATGGTAGGTCGCCCCGCTTCAGCTTTCCCGGCTTGCCGTCCTTATCTGGCTTGATGGTCTCGCAGATTTCTTCAAGCATGCGGATCCGGCGCTCCATCAGATCGACGGAGATCGTGCCGCGCGCGCGGCGCTTGTATTCCTGCAGCAGCCAGCGCAGCGTTCCTTTCGCGGCGGGCGGAGCAGCTGGATGCTCTGCCTTCGGCTGGTCATCTTTGATGTAAGGTATACCAAGGCGGGCGCAGGCGACTTCCTGTTCAAATTCCGCCGTCCCTGGCTGCTCATGTAGCCTTACCTTTGGCCGTCCGGGCGCGCGAAAGTAGTATCGCGGCTCCTTCTTGCGGAAGTCACGATCGAGGACGACGCCTTTGGGCAGCTTCGGATACATCTTGCTCATGCATCCCAAGGATTGCTGCCGTCCGGCTCGCCGTCAAGCTCGCCATCGCGCTCCTGGTGCGGAAGGTTTCTAAACGCCTCAGCGATCTCAGTCACGTCATAGACTAGGCGTCCGCCGATCTTGCGCGGTTTGGGCATAGTCCCAGCCAGAACGGCCTTGTCGAACAGCGAGACGCTGACGCCGACGAGCGCGGCGGCCTGTTCTCGGTTGACGCCGAGCGGCGGCAGTGAAAGGGGGAGGATTTCGGCTCTCTGCGCTTTCATCACGCAACCTCCTCGCAACGTACCTGGCGCTTTGCCTGCTCGCGTCGCAGCGCGTTACGCTTGCGCGTTACGAGCTCGAGATGTTCAGGGTGAGGCCGGACGCAGAGGCGGTTGCGGCAGACGTGGTCGAGTTCCTTCTTGCCGGGGATGTAGCCGTGCTCGTTGGTCCACATGACCAAATGGACGGCGACCGTCTGTCCGCTGAGAGACATTCGCGGGTAACCTGCGCCACGCCCCTCGTCGCCTGACGTCGGGCCGGTCCACAGCCAGCAGCCGGTGACATCGTCGATCCGGACGCGCGCCATGATCTTGGCGCGGATCTCGTCTCGCCTGCTCATCTTGGCGACCTCGGCCAGACAGGACCGAAGTCAACCACGACGCTGCGTACGGTGTCTTCAGAGCCGACGAACACAGGCGGCTGGACGCCGCCCATCAGAACCGAAAGATAAACGCGGCCTGTCCGGCTGATCTCGGCGACCTCCTCCGGCGACAGCTCCCAGCACGACACGCATGCATGGACATTTCGGAAGACGTACATGTCCTGGACGTTCTCTGCGCCTTCCGGTGCCTTCATCAGAACGTTCGCGCCTTCGAAGTGAGTTGGAGCACCCATTACCCCACCTCCCTCATTGAGGGTGGTGGGGTCTGCGCCCATGATTTTGTGGTGCCGCAATGAATACAAGCAGCTTCTTCGGGATGCGTAGCGCCGCCGCACGACTCGCACATATCCATACCGATACGGGCAGCGCCTTTGCTGGTGATCTTGTAGAAGGGCCTTTCGTCGCCGCGACGGTCTACATCTTGCACGATGAAGCCACGCGCCAACAGACGGTCGATCTGGTCATTCCGCAAAGGCTTAGTGTCCCAGTATTCTGGTATAGTCTTCTTGATGAGGGCGATCTTCTCAAACTCTTTGAGGATCAACACCTGCCCCGGTGATAGCTTAGACATCGTGGCGCTCCTTTGAGCGATCGATGCCGCAACCGAAGTCAGCATCGTAAGTGCAAATGGCGCGCTTGCAGACGCATTCGATCTCATGAGGAGCGAGCGTAGAGCCGGGAGCGGCGTAGAGCGTGGTGCCCTTGCGGAGGGGTGGATTGAACCACTTGAGGGTGCCGCCAGCATCGATCTCACCGATGGGCTCAAGCCCCAGCGTATGTGGCTCGGGAGGTGGGGGTGCTTCGTATGACGGGAGTTCCGCCCAACGTCCGGGTGTGGCGCCGCAGTACAGGCGGCGGTCGGTATCACCTGGAGTGCAAAAATCGGCGACCCAGTCGCCCTTGGCGTTGTCTGGGTCGAATGATGCCCAACCTTCTTGGGATTTGTAGAAGTTGGTAACGGAAGGATCCCATCTAGCTTGAATAATGCCAAAGTCCGCCGTCTCCACGAGGATGTCGCGGTCCTTCGGTGCGCTATCCATGCTCTGCCAGGTGGGACACGTCAGATGCAAAACGTTGGCGGGCGGGAGAGGCGAAAGATCTTCCGCGAAATTCTCGTGAACGCCGGGTGTCGGCTGGCGTTCGGTCATGACGCGCTCCTTTCGATGATGGGGAATCCGTCGTGGAGGACACCGTCCAAGTGACGGCCGGCCTCGGCCTTGCTGCAGGGGAGCATGTAGGGGCCGCTGGCATCGGAGCAGGGTCGGTGGTTGCCCCACTGCTTGAACAGGAAGGGGACGCTGGCTGTGGCGCACTGACCGCGGAGCGAGCGGAACCAGTCGGGCTGAGATGGTCTGGCGCAAGTGCCGCTTTCGCCGCCTGCGACGACCCAGTCAAGCATCGCGCGCTCACGTTCCCGACCGGGCGTGTCGACCATCGCGTAGCCATCGAGCGCATCGATCACGGTATGATGGTCGGGGGCGATCCTGATCCTGCGCAGGTTGATCGGACCTAGCAAAGGCTCGGCTGAGATCCACCGGATCGCTGCTGGAGTTGCCAGCAGATCCGGAATGCGTTCATCGGCGCGTTTCTGGTCCTCGACCGAGACGCCGAGCCATACGTTCGGCATGGGGAGGTGTGGCCACCGGCCGGTTGGCGGCGCAGGATCGGGCAACTCCACCTGTGACGCGGCAATCCTGTGTTGACGCAGCTTCGTCGTCAGATAGTCCCGCATCCGCTCGGGGCGCTTCGTCAGCACCTGGAACGTGTGCTGCGGGCAGAGCGCCATCACTGCGAAGATCCGGTCGATCCACTCGTCCGGGACGGCCTCGGAAAAGAGGTCGCCGTGGGCAACGACGAAGATCATGCGCGGACGTTTCCACCGGAGCGGATCGAGCAGTGTCTTCTCATTGAAGCGGACTTCGCCGGTCCAGACCGGTCCGGCCTTCGTGTCCTTCGTCAGGCCGGCGCGGCTCGGGTGGTTCCTCAGGCGCGTTCCGGCCAGCTTCATGGCATAGCAATTGGTGCAGCCGGGGGAGACGACAGCGCAGCCGGTGATGGGATTCCACGTGGCGTCGGTCCACTCGATCTTCGTGCCGTCAGCCATGGGCGTTCTCCCGGCCCGCCTGACGGCTTGCGAGCTGCTGGTAGAGGTCGCGGCTGTGGTTGGGGCAGCCCTGCAGGGAGAGGGCGTGGAAGAGGGCGCGCTCCAGCGAAGTGACGCAGGCCGAGATTGCGGCTTCACGATCCGCCGGATCGACCGGCATGGTGATGACGTGACCGACGGCGCGGTAGGCGTCTATACAGACGGCGATCTGCTCGCGCTCGAAATAGTCGAGGTTCGGGTCCGTACGACGGATGAGCAGCTCGCCAAGTGTCGGCGGTGCTGCGGGGCGGCGGGGGAAGGGGAGGACGGTTGCGGTCATCACACGCCTTCCATCGCCGCATAGTGGTCGTTCATCTCGACGAGGCGCTGGCTTGCGAGGGCAGAGGCGCCAACGAGAAGGAGAGCGAGGAGGACGGCGGCGCCGATGACCGTGCCGCGGGGCGGGCGGTATTCGGCGCGGGCTTTCATCGTTCCCTTGATGAGCGGCGCCGCCACCAGACGAACGCCGGGATCATCGACGACGAACGGCTCCACGGCCACGCGCTCCGCCATGCGGCGGGCAACGCGGCGGCGGCGCTGCTCCCGTTCGACATCCCTACGGAAATCGATCGCTTCCGCCTGGCTGGCGCCCCAACGGTTGGCGCTGGAGATTTCGTCATCCCAGAAGGCGTGCTCCTTCGCCAGTTCGGCGTCGGACATGGTGGCGAGAGGTTTGTTGAACATTGGTCGTCTCCGATCCGTTTCGGATGCCGCTGCTCCTCGGATCAAGTCCGAGGATGACGACAGCGGTCACCGAAGCGGATCAAGCTGCTGCGCGGTTGACGGGTACAGCGGCTCGGGTCTGGACCGTGCTGGCGGCAACGGCATAGGCGCGGGCGTCGTCAGCGATCTCGTCGAGCTGCGCCTGGGTGACGCCGAGGCTATTCTTCAAGTCGGCTGCGGTGCAGCCTTCACCGAGGCGTCGCATGGCCTCCCCGACGCAGGCGACCTTCTCCTGGCGGTTGCGGCAGTGGGGGAAAGCATTGTGATTTTCGAAGCGCATGTGTCTCTCCTGTTGTCACCGATCTCGGATCCGGTGTGGAGATAATGTAAGCGGAAATTATAATCGTATGCAAGCAAAAATTATAAGTGAAGCTTAGAACGAATCAGTCTCGACTCCTGCCGGAAATGATTCAATAAGAGAACGTAAATAGAACAGGAGGCATGTATGAGTGAGGAAATGCCCTTGGGCGCGGCTCTTCGGCTTGGTGTCGAGTGCGCTGATTGCGGTAGAGACAGGTGGATTCAGCCGGCGCAACTCGTGAAAAGAGGCGTGACGCTTCATACGCCCCTGCGGCTGGTCTCATCGAGACTCTCTTGCTCGTCTTGTCGTGCTGATGGGCTGCCAGGGAAGAACGTAAGTGTGCAAGCGTTCTTCAGCAGAGATGCCGATCGTTTGAGGGCGGAGGCAGAGGTACTCAGAAGCCAAGTAGCTCTTTCAGGGGTATCACGCGCCAGAGACGTTTGACGGCGTAGCGGTCATAGCTGAATTGCTTTTTCGGGTTGTATTGCTCGACGACAATTTCTTTGACGGTCCGCTTAATGAGCTTCTTGATGAAGGCTTTGCCAATCTGGCCGTCTGCTTCTGGGAACATCTCGACTACGATGTGGTCCCCGGGAACGGGCTCTCGTCCTCCGCAGTAGATCACCTCTCCCGGATCGTAACGCGGTACCATGCTGTCGCTCAGGACGTGCAGGGCAAAGACGTTTTTAAGCGCTGCAATTCCGGGTGGCCTGCGAACGAATCCTTGGACTTCTCCGTTGAATGAGAAGTCTCCGTCGTCGCCTCCGTATGAAACTCCGAGCAGTTCTACGTCCATCGGACCCGTTGGGATAGGCTCCAGGTTCGTGATGATTTCCGCGTCAGCCAAGCCTTCATCGTCAAGATAGATTATCTCGCCCTGAGACAATGCGCTCGGGTCCACCTTTAGAAGCTCGGCCGTCCGGCGAAGATTCTCAAAGGTAGGGGAGTTTCTGCCGCTTTCCCACATGCCGACAGCAGCAACTTCGATATCGAGGGCCTCGGCAATATTGCGCTGAACCAGGCCGCGCCGTTTCCGCGCGGTCTTGATTGCCATTCCGATCTTCAGGGCAGCTTCTTTCTTAGACATGCTTATAAGTCGCCCAAGTGGCTTGTCTGTGGAAGCCAATTATCGCTTGCAATCAATTCTAAGTTCTGCTTACAAATAGGCATGGGCACGAACCTCACCGCACTTGGGAGAGCTATTAACAGCGTCGGCAGCGCGAGCGAGCTCGCTCGCCGGCTGCGGGTGACGCCTGCTGCCGTGCTTCAATGGCGCAAGGTACCCGCAGAGCGAGTTCTTGAGGTGGAGAGGATCACCGGCGTTTCGCGGCACGATCTCAGGCCCGACGTCTTCGGCCCAATACCGGAGGCCGCCGAATGATGCGCCTCCGTTCCTCATTCCCATCGGCTGTTCAACCTCCTCCCGGGCAGCCGTGCCTTGCCAGTTGCTTTTCCTCCTCCCAGGCGCTGGCAGGCTTTCGGCCGGGGCGGGTCCGGTCACGCGTACCGACCCGGCCGACAGTTCCCCTGCGCGATGTTTGTTCCACGGATCAAGTCCGAGGGTTGCATCGCGCCGACTACCGCCGGGGCGGCGGACCTCCATGCTCCGGCGGGCCTTCTCTTCATGTCGGGGTAGAGGAGCCTGGTCGTCCTCACCTGTCTCATAAGCAGGAGATCGCGGGTTCGAATCCCGCCCCCGCAACCAGTTTGCCGTGTTCTCGCCCGTTTCAGTCATGTGGTCCCCCGTGATCTTGTGACGGGCTGAAACTCTCATTTCGAAACCTTTCCCACGATGGGAAACGCGCAGGGAATTTCCCGGCGCGGGAACTCTATTGTCCGGAGGATGGCATGCAGGACACGATGACCAATGCCTGGTTCTACCAGCTGAAAGCTGCAAACCGGCTGCTGATCAAGAAGAACGGCGGTATCGAGGCCGCTGCCGACACCTGCTCGCTTTCCAAGAGCCAAGTCGGTCGCTGTAACAATGACGGCGACACGGAGCTTCTTCCGATCCCGGCCGTGTTGCGGCTGGAG
>DASUPM010000191.1:0-2929 GCA_036281095.1 Pseudorhizobium sp. | reverse complement strand
ATCGGCAAGCAGGAAGGTGCGAAGCTCGCCTTCGGCGGCGAGCGGATCGAACGGGAGACGCCCGGCTTCTATCTGCAGCCCACCCTGTTCACGGAAGCGACCAACCAGATGCGCATTTCCCGAGAGGAGATCTTCGGCCCGGTTGCAAGCGTCATCCGTGTAAAGGACTACGATGAGGCGCTCGCCGTTGCCAACGACACGCCCTTCGGCCTGTCCGCCGGCATTGCAACGACCAGCCTGAAGTATGCGACGCACTTCAAGCGCAATTCGGAAGCAGGCATGGTGATGGTCAACCTGCCGACCGCCGGCGTCGATTTCCACGTGCCGTTCGGCGGCCGCAAGGCATCGTCCTTCGGTCCGCGCGAACAGGGGAAATATGCGGCAGAGTTCTTCACTGTCGTGAAAACAGCCTACACCCTCGCTTGAGCAGAGAAGGGAACACGATGCCGATACCTGATTACAAGAAGTCCTACTATGCTCGCCACTACGAAGATCCGCCCCAGGTCACGGAGGCGGAGGGCGCAAAGACGTGGCTGACGCGGGGCGCCAGCTTCGTCATCTCCGTCACAAAGGCCGCCGCCGGCACGGTTCTCGTCAGGCATGACAATCCCGACGAATACATGGTAATTCTCCCGGTAGGCGTCGGCGCCGTCCTGAGCGCCGGAGCGCAGACCGTCGAGATTGCCAATGGCGACACGCTCGCGATCATGCCGCCGGGCGCAAGCGTGGTCAGGCTTCTGTCTTCAGGCGAGATTCTGCGCATCTTCTCAAACAAGGCGGAGGATCTGGCAAAGGCGTCCGTCAATTCGAGCTTCTATGAAACGAAGGTCGAGGGGATATTGCCGGTGGTCAACTGGCCTGACCCTGAGGGCGGCTTCAAGATCAGGACATACGATCTGGTGAAGTACCTCGACCCCAAGGGGCCGCTCATCCAGCCGCGGATCTTCCGTTCCACCAATCTGATGATCAACGCCTTTGCGCCCTGGCATACGCTGCGCGAGACGTCGAAGCTCGGGCCACATTATCATGACGATTTCGAGCAGGCGTCCGTAACGCTCAAGGGACGCTTCGTGCACCACATCCGCTATCCCTGGACAAGTGATCTCGGTGACTGGTTCCCCGACGAGCATACCGAGGTCGCCAGCCCGTCGGTCGCGATCATTCCGCCGCCTCTTCTCCACACGACGCGGAACGCGAGCGCCGACGGCGCCATACTGGTGGACGTCTTCGCACCGCCCCGTGTGGATTTCTCACTGAAGCCCGGCTTCGTTCTGAACGCCAATGACTACCCCGTTCCGAATTCGATCCGCGATGGCGAAACGGCGCTCCTGTCGAACGTGTCGGCCTGGGGTAGCTGAAGGTACTCAGGTCCCGAGGGCGGCGCCGGCGCAGTCGTATTACCTGCCGTCGCCCTCTTCAAACCGTCACGAGCTGACGTCAAGTCTTCGCAAACCTGCGCGTCGGTGCTTCTTCGGGGGCTCGTGCGCGGCGTCCTTGCCCATGGCGCTGACTCCGTTCGCTGGTCGCCCCATTGTTCAGATCTAGAAGTGCAAGATGGAACTGCTCGGTTCCAAGCTGCTCGACGGCTGGGAGAGATGACAGCGTAACGAAGCAAGGCGATGTATTCATTCGCCTTGACGAAATCCAATACTGGATCCTGCTTCGGCCAATCTGCCTTCTGCATCTGTGTTGCGAAGGCAGTCCCGATAAGCTGGTAAGGATCGAAGGCCTCGCCTTTGTTATGAGCAGAGATTTCAACATTCTTGCCGATGACAACAGCAGCCTCGTAAAGGAGATAGTCCTCACTGGGCTTCCCCAGTTTTCAGAGGTATGGCCAATCGCAGGTAAGCCTAAGGCAGGAGCGGTTGAACCTGCATTGAAACATTGGAAAAAGGACAAGCTCGTGACGACTGTTGCACTGGTCAGTTCGTGCCGCCAGCCACTTGCGCTATCGCCCAAGGTCATCGGCCATACCTCGCGGAGCTGGCTTGGTGATATTCCGGTCGGCCGATATTTGGACAGCAGCGTTCCCGCAAGCGAATGCCGCGTCGGAGCGCACCGAAGGCCATAAAGATGCGGTCGAAGACGTAAGCCTGCTCCAGCGGATGAAGCGGTTGTAGAGCGTCTTGTGCGGACCGTATTCCTTCGGCGCATCATTCCATTTCAGGCCATGCTTGATGACGTAGACGATACCACTGACGACACGTCGGTCATCGACACGGGGAACACCATGGGCCAGAGGACAATGCGGCTCAGTCCGCGCCATCTGGCGCTCGCTCAACAGAAACAAATCAGTCATCGCGGCCTCCTTCTGAAACCGTGAACCACATCTCAATTTAAACTGATAGGTCCTGAGCCTAGAGCTCGAATGTATATCGCAAAATATAATCCGTATCTTTTGCGGCGATCGGCTTCTTACACCCCGAACATACGACGACGGCGGAAAAATCCTGTCCGCAGGCCTTGTGGCGAAGCCGCATGGGCGGTTTTCCATCTACAAGCCACCGATCGCCCCAGGCCATCATCACCAGCATCGGCTTGTAGAGATCCAGTCCCATTTCCGTAAAACGGTACTCGGAGCGATCGCCGGCGCCGTAGGCAACCTTGCGAAAGACGCCCGCCTGGACCAGCCGCGCCAGCCGGTCCGCGAGAATATTGGTGGCGATTCCCAGATTTTCCCGTATTTCCTCGAAGCGGCGCACACCGTTCCAGCCCTCTCTCAAAATGAGAAAGCTCCATCTGTCGCCAATGATCGCCAGCGTGCGTGCAACCGAGCACGGCCTGACCATTTCCAGCAAGGTCGCGTCGGAACTGCGCCTTGAGGTCGGGCGAGATTCAACCGGCGCATAGCCGGCACCGGGGCCGTCGCGCGGCGCGACATCCCTTGCGGTGAAAGGCTGGAGGCATTCACAGCAGACCGTGACGGGGC
>DASUPM010000190.1:0-7148 GCA_036281095.1 Pseudorhizobium sp. | reverse complement strand
GTCGAGACGAGGACCGAGAGGCCTTCGCCCGCCAGGGTGTGGATCTCGTTCCAGAAATCGCGCCGTGCCTTGGGATCGACGCCGGCCGTCGGTTCGTCGAGCAGGAGAAGCGCCGGCTCCGGCAGGATGCAGGCGCCGAGCGCCAGACGCTGCTTCCACCCGCCCGAGAGTTCGCCTGCGAGCTGCCTTTCGCGGCCCTTGAGGCCGAGCCGGTCGATCGCCTCCGACGCCTTCCGGCGCGGATCGGGAAGACGGTAGACGCGGGCGACGAATTCGAGGTTCTCGCGGATCGACAGGTCCTGGTAGAGGGAGAATTTCTGGGTCATGTAGCCGACGCGGCGGCGGATGCGGTCGCTCTGCGTCAGGATGTCGAAGCCGAGGCAGGTGCCGGTTCCGCTGTCGGGGGTCAGGAGGCCGCAGAGCATGCGGATCGTCGTGGTCTTGCCGGAGCCGTTGGGGCCGAGGAAGCCGTGGATGCGCCCCTTCTTCACGGACATGGAGAGATCGTCCACCACCTTGCGGCCGCCGAAGCTCTTGGTCAGGTGGCGGACGTCGATGACCGTCTCCACGGCTGCGGCCTCCGTCACGGCCCGGCTCCCGGCAGGACGTCCACCGGCTGGCCGGGACGGAGCGTTTCGGGGCGCGCCGGGATGGCTTCGATCCGGTAGACGAGCTTGGCGCGCTCCTCGGTGCTGAAGATTACCGGCGGGGTGAATTCCGCTTCGTCGGCGATGAAGGCGACGCGCGCGTCGGAGGGTTCGCAGCCGTCGCAGGCGAGGCGGACGGTTCGACCGAGCGATAGGTTGGCGAGATCCGGCTCCGGCACGAAAAAGCGGATGCGGATGTTGTCCGGCGGTAGCAGCGCGATGACCGGGCGTCCGGCCGGGACCACTTCCCCCGTGCGATAGTAGATCCTCTGGACGATGCCGGCGGCGGGTGCCGCGACGGAGCGTTCGGCAAGCGAGGCCTTCGCAGCTTCGAGATCCGCTTCGGCCGACCGGACGGCTTCCTCCGCCTGCCGGATGTCCTGCTCGCGGGCTGGCAGGGTGGCAAGCGTGATCTGGCTGCGGACGCTGTCCAGAGCCGCGCGGTTGGCGGCTTCGGTGGCGATCGCGGTGTCGAGGTTGGCACGGGTTCCGCTGCCCTGGCGGACGAGTGCGCGCATCCGCTCCAGTTCCTGCACCGATAGATCCAGGCGGGCGACGGCCTCCCGCTCGGACGCCTTCAGCACATCGATCTCCTCGGGCCGCTTCTGCGCGGCGCGCGCCAGATCGAGTTCCGCCTCCGCCCGGGCCAGGGCGGCGCGGGCGGCCGCGACAGCTGCTTCCTCGGTGGACGGGTCGAGGCGGAAGAGGGGGTGGCCGGCGGCAAGTGCTGTTCCCTCCTCGACATGGACCTCGGCCAGGCGGCCTACGGTTTCCGCGCCGATCATCAATGTATCGGCCTCCACCCAGCCCTGATAGGAGGGCGGCGCCTCGTCCCGATCGAGGAAGGGCAGCGCAACGGCGACCGCCGCTGCCAGGAGAACGATGACGACGATCTTCCTCATGATGCGCCTCCGTTTTCCGGCTCGAAGAGCGTGTCGACGAAATCGGCGAAGAGGGCTTCGGCGTCGAGATGTTCATAGGTCTCGAAGAGGGTTTTCCAGATGACGGCCATGAGAGCCGGCGCCATGACGATCTGCGGCGTGCGGGCGATGTCCGGATTGCGCAACTGGCCACGCTCGGCGGCCCGCCGAAGCAGCGCCTTCAGGATGCCGAGGCCGTGGGCGATGATCTCCCGGTGGTAGTATTCGGTGATCGCAGGGAAGGCCGGGCCTTCGGCGATGATCAGGCGCAGCAGGTGACGGCGTTCCGTTTCCAGCACCTCGCGACGGAACAGGCCGTAGAACATCGTCAGCATCTGCCGCGGCGGAACGCGGTCCTCATCCACCGCCGCCCCGATTTCTCCGAGGAGAGGGGAGGCGATGCCGGAGACCAGTGACGTGAACAGCGCCTCCTTGTCCGGGAAATGGAGATAGACTGTGCCCTTCGCGATCCCGGCGCGGGCGGCGACATCCTCCATGCGGGTCATTGCAAAGCCGCGCTCGGCGAAGCAGGCGAAAGCCGCCTGCAGGATCTCGGCACGCCGCTGCTCCGGTTCCACCTTGCGTCGCGGTTTCGCCATCGAAGTGCTCTCTTTAATATGACTGACTGGACAGTCATTAACACGAAGCGGGCAAAGCTGCAAGCCGGATCGAGGGCCAAGACCTCAGTCAGGCGGAGGGGAGCGGCGGTATCCCTGGAAAAAAGCTGTAACGGGACCGGGAAGAACGCGGGGCGGCGGACGTGTCAGCTTCGGCCGAACTCGTCGACGATGCGGATGATGTCGTCCTCGCCGAGATAGGAGCCGGTCTGTACCTCGATCATCTCGAGAAGGATCTTGCCAGGGTTTGCGAGGCGGTGCACCTCGCCCTGCGGAATATAGACGGACTCGTTCTCGCGCACGGTCTTCACCTCGTCGCCGACCGTCACCTCGGCCGTGCCCTTGACGCAGATCCAGTGTTCGGAACGATGGTGGTGCTTCTGCAGCGAGAGCTTCTTGCCGGGCAGGACGAACAGGCGCTTCACCTGGAAGCGGTCGCCGTTCAGGACCGAAGTATAGCCGCCCCAAGGTCGATAGGAGGTCGGGTGGGTCTGGGTGAGGGCGGAAGTCGCCTTGGCCGCCGCCAGTTGCTTCACGAGCTTGCCGACGTTCTGGCTGTCCTCCAGCCGCCCGACATAGACCGCGTCCTCGCTGGCGATGACGGCGACGTTTTCGAGCCCCTGCACGGCAAGGTGGCTGGTGCGCGACATGACCAGGGAGTTGCGCGTATCGAGAAGGGTCGCATTGCCGGAGGTGACGTTGCCGGCTTCGTCGCGGGTGCCGAGCTTCCAGACCGCGTCCCAGCTGCCGAGATCCGACCAGGTGAAGGAAGAGGGCACCACCGCAGCGTTGCCGGTCTTCTCCATGATCGCGTAGTCGATTGAGATGTCGGGGCTCCTGGCGAAGGCAGCGGCGTCCAGCCGGATGAAGTCGAGGTCGGCGACGGCTTTGGCGACGGACTCGCGGGCAGCCTCGGCCACCGCCGGGGCATATGTTTCCATCTCGCCCAGAACCTGGCCGGCGGAGAACATGAATATCCCGGAGTTCCAGCAGAAGCCGCCGGCGGCCAGCATGCGTTCCGCTTCCGCCAGCGCGGGCTTCTCGACAAAACGCTTGACCGCATGGGCGCCGGTCGCGAGCGGCTCGCCGATCTCGATATAGCCGTAGCCGGTGGCGGGCTCGTCGGGGTTTATCCCGAACGTGACCAGCTTTCCTTGAGCGGCGGTGTCGCGGGCTATGCGGATCGCGTCGAAATAGCGCTGATCGGCGACGATCTCGTGATCCGATGCAAGGACCTGCAGGAGGGCGTCCTCGCCGTAGCGTCCGGCGGCGAAGGCGGCTGCGGCCGCGACCGCGGCGGCCGTGTTGCGCGCCATCGGCTCCAGAAGCGTGGCGGCGAGATGGACGCCCAGTTCACGGGCCTGCTCGACGACGAGGAAGCGGAAATCCTCGTTGGTGACGACGATGGGTGCCTCATAGAGATCGGCATCGGAGACGCGGGTCAGCGTCGCCTGGAACAGCGTGCGGTCGCCGACGAACTGGATGAACTGCTTCGGCGCGCTGGCGCGCGACAGCGGCCACAGGCGAGTGCCTTTGCCCCCCGCCATGATTACGGGAATGATCTTTTCACTCATGTTCGTCCGCCCGCCCCTCAGGAATCATCCGCGATCAAGAATGCCGTTGCTCGCATCCTATACCGGCTGAACTTCCACACGGAAAGTGAAACGAGAGAGGTCCCCGGATCGGTGCTTCCCGGCCTGCTCCGTGTCTTGGGAGCGAAGGAACGGGGCGTCGCGCTTGCCGGTTCAGAACTAGAACGCCAGGCTTCCTGCCATCAGGGCCAGGACCAGGAAGATCACGAAGATGAACAGAGCCAGGAAGAAGAGGACCTTCGCGATCGTGGCGGTCGCGGCCGAAACGCCGGAAAAGCCCAGGAAGCCGGCGACGATGGAAATCACGAGGAAGATCAGAGCCCATTTCAGCATGGCATGTTTCCTTTCGCAGAGGCGGGGAAAACGCGCATTCCGGGGAAAATGTTCCGAGGCCAGGCCGTGGGTGCCGGACGACATCTTGCCAATTCTGGGGGGTGTTATTTCAGGTGTTTTGAATTTGCGATGAATCCATAGAATGAGGCCTTGGCCCGCGTGATTCTTTTCGGTGCCGTATCGCTTTTGAGCGCTGCCGTTCGCGGCTCTGTTTTCACTTATTGATTGTTCCGGATCGACCGATGAAAACAATTCCAGTTTTGGCTTTCGTGACTCTGCTCGCCTCGCTGGGGACCGCCGCCGCGGACGAAAGGCCGCTGATCTGGCAGCCCGCCAAGAATTCCGAGACCAGCTACACCACAAGGATCGGCGCACGCATGCCGACTTTGTTCGCGCCCGCGGCAGGCGTGGAGCTGGGGGTGGTGACCTCCGATGGCGGTGCGCTGGTCGATACTCCGATGGCGGCCTGGAGCGATGTGAAGCTGCGGGAGCGCCACACGGCCGGATCAACCGTATCCCGGACCGCCGGCGCGAGGTTCGATCCGAGACACGGCAATGCCCGCCTGACGCTGAACTACTACGAGAAGTATATCGCCACGCCGTTGTTCGATATTGAGCGCCGCGCCGGCTATTCCGTCCGCTACGACGGCGCGGCGGCCACGTGGCAAGGGATGGAGGCCAGCCAGTCGCTACGCGTCTCGCAGGTCAGAAGCAGAACCAGCGCCTTCGCGAAAGCCTCGGCCGCAGACGGTTTCGAGACCATCAGCCTCAATGTCGGATTGGAGCAGAAACTCGGTCAGCATTTCTCGTTCACGGCGTCCGCCCGCGAGCGCTTCGACACGGACGAGAGGTCCGCGACGATACGGGCAGACTATTCGTTTCGCTGGTAGCGGAAGGAGGCGGTGGCACAACCGGGCGTCCCAGCACTTGAGGCGCCTGATGATCTGTCGAAGAAGGGGTTCGGATGGTGGGCGTGACAGGGATTGAACCTGTGACCCCTACGATGTCAACGTAGTGCTCTCCCGCTGAGCTACACGCCCATCCGATGTCGGCGCATAGACCATAGAGTGGTCGGGCCGTCAACCGGATTTTGATGCAAAATACGAAGCTTTTTTAACAGCTCCGCATTCGCCGATATTCACGCTCACGCGGCGGCGAGCATCTTGTTGACCTCATCGACGAGGTCGCGCAGGTGGAAGGGCTTGGAGAGCACCTTGGCATCCTTCGGCGCCTTCGAATCGGCATTCAGCGCGACGGCCGCAAAGCCGGTGATGAACATCACCTTGAGGTCCGGATCGAGTTCGGTGGCGCGGCGGGCAAGCTCGATGCCGTCCATCTCCGGCATCACGATGTCGGTCAGGAGCAGCGAGAAGGGTTCTTCACGAAGCCGGTCATAGGCGCTGGCGCCGTTGTCGAAGGAGGCAACCTTGTAGCCAGCCTTTTCCAGCGCCTTCACGAGGAAGCGGCGCATGTCGTTGTCGTCTTCCGCGAGAAGAATTTTCTGTATCATCCGAAGGTCGTCGTCCGTCATCACGAGAAATTTCGAGCGTCCAGCCTAGCCGGGATGGGGTAAACGCCCATTTAATGGCGGCGGACGCAATCGTCTGAAGAGATAGATAGTATGGACTTCGCCATGGGCAACTGGCAACATGCCGCCTCGGGAAGTTTGTGACATGGTAAAGGCTAAATGGATTGGGCAGCACGCGAAATCGAACATTTCGAGATACGGGAACCTGCCGCTCACACCATTCCTTTCGTCTACAATTCGCCGCATAGCGGCCGCCACTATCCGCTCTCCTTCCTGAACGACGTCAGGCTCGATTCTACCGCGATCCGCCGGTCCGCAGACCATTACGTCGATGAACTCTTCGCCGCCGCTCCCGATCTCGGCGCGCCGCTTCTCCTTGCAAACTTCCCGCGTGCCTTTCTCGACGTCAACCGGGAGCCCTACGAACTCGATCCGAAGATGTTCGACGGGCCGCTGCCGCCCTATGCCAATATCGGCTCGCTTCGGGTGGCGGGCGGACTGGGAACAATTCCGCGAATCGTGGCGGAGAACATGGAGATCTACCGCCGGCGGCTGAGCGTGGAGGAAGGCCTCAACCGCATCGACGAGATCTACAAACCCTATCACGCAGCCCTGCGCCGGCTGATCGCCCGCACCCATACGCGCTTCGGCTTCAGCGTCCTCATCGACTGCCACTCGATGCCGGGCAATGTCCGCATTGCCGGATCGGACGTTCGCCCCGACGTCATCGTCGGAGACCGCTACGGGACCAGCGCTTCGGCGGAATTGTCGCGTGCGGCCACCGGCTTCCTCTCCGATCTCGGCTTCTGCGCCGTCCGCAACAAGCCCTATGCCGGCGGGTTCATCACCGAACACTACGGGCGTCCGGTGCGCGGGCTGCATGCGCTGCAGATCGAGATCAACCGGGCTCTCTACATCGACGAGGTGTCGCTCGAAAAGCGCCCCGATTTCGAAGATGTCGCGGGGAAGCTGTCGTCCTTCATCCGCTGCATGGCGGAATTCGCGGCCGAGTTCGGCGGCACCACCGCACTCGCGGCGGAATGACCGGCGCTGATCGCAGGTCAAAAAAAACCGCGCCGAAGCGCGGCTAGTCTAGGGAGGAAACACCCAAGGAGGGCATTACAGTCAAAGACTGTGATCCGACGCTAATATTGCGTTGCACAAATGTCAAGCAGAAGGCGGTCCTGATGAGAATTTGATCAGGGCTGTTGCATCTCTCCCACATTCCTATCTCTCCGACATTGCATCGGAGGACATTCCCGCTACAACACCGGCAGTCCTGCCCACGAGGTCCCCATGCTTCCCGACCGCGCCTTCTTTTATGCTCTCGCCGACGCGGCAAAGGCGGAGACGCTGCCGCGTTTCCGGACGGGCGGCTACGTGACCAACAAGCTGGAAGGCGGCTTCGACCCGGTGACGGAAGGGGACCGGGCTGCGGAAAGCGCGATCCGGAGCTTGATCGGCGAACGCTTTCCCGACCACGGAATTCTGGGCGAGGAGCATGACAATGT
>DASUPM010000189.1:0-6018 GCA_036281095.1 Pseudorhizobium sp. | reverse complement strand
GCGGAATGTTTGTCGCCATTCCCACGGCGATACCGCCGGCGCCGTTGACGAGCAGGTTCGGGAACCGTGCCGGGACGACGACCGGCTCAGACATCGTTCCATCGTAGTTGTCACGGAAGTTGACGGTCTCCTTGTCGAGATCGTCGAGAAGCGAATGCGCCGCCTTCTCCAGACGGCATTCCGTGTAGCGCTGGGCCGCCGGCGGATCACCATCGATCGAGCCGAAATTGCCCTGACCGTCGATCAGAGGCAGCCGGAGGGACCAGTCCTGTGCCATGCGCGCCAGCGCATCATATATCGCGGAATCTCCATGCGGATGGTATTTACCCATCACGTCACCGGTCACGCGGGCCGACTTCACGTATTTCTTGTTCCAGTCGATCCCCATCTCGCTCATCGAGAAGAGGATGCGCCGGTGAACCGGCTTCAGTCCGTCTCGAACATCCGGAAGCGCACGGCTGACGATCACGCTCATCGCGTAGTCGAGATAGGACCGCTGCATCTCTTCCATGATGGAAATGGGTTCGATGCCTGGGGGCAGCTTTCCGCCGCCGGGGGTGCTTTGTTCAGTCAAGTCGGATCACGATCTTTGTTCGGAATCAGTTGCATTTCTATAGCGGAAAGCGGTTCCGGACGCCAATTTCCGCAGCGGTTGTGAACAGGTTTTGGACCTCGTTTCAGACACGACGACGATGGTTGAAACGAGAAAGGAGCAAACGAGACATGCCCTTCCCTAACGCGCCTCCCTGTCCTAACAATCTGAGCCTTGATCCGCAAGGATGAGACGCCCCGGGAGAGATCGATGGCGACTGCAGACATACTGGTGAACGCGTTCACGACCCTGCTGGTGACCCTCGACCCGCCGGGGCTCGCTCCGGTGTTCCTGGGGCTCACGGTCGGCATGACGCGCGATCAACGGCGGCAGGTCGCCTTTCGCGGCTCGCTGATCGCTTTCGCCATACTCGCTGTCTTTGCCCTGTTCGGCGCGAGCCTGCTCGGGACGCTCGGCATATCCATGGGAGCCTTTCGTATCGCCGGCGGGCTGCTGCTGTTCTGGATATCCTTCGAGATGGTGTTCGAGCGCCGGCAGGAGCGCAAGGAAAAGACATCCCAGGCGGCGATCACGATCGACCACCTGCACAACATCGCAGTCTTCCCCCTGGCGCTTCCGCTGATTGCCGGACCCGGGGCGATCTCCGCTACGGTGCTGCTTGCCGGCACTCTTTCCGGTCTCTGGGATCGTATGCTGCTGATCGCAGTGCTCGCGCTCAGCATGGGGCTCGTTCTCGCGGCCCTGCTGATCGCAGAGCGCCTCGACCGGTTCCTCGGTGTCACCGGCCGGGCAATCCTGACCCGCCTGCTTGGTGTGATCCTCGCCGCCCTGTCCGTCCAGTTCGTAGTGGACGGCGTCAAATCGGCCTTCGTACCTGGCTGACCGATTAACCCTTGTAGGCTCCTGTGAAAAAGGGCGCCGCGGCGCCCTTTTCGTTAGAACGGAATGTCGTCGTCGAGATCACGCGAGAAACCGCCGCCGCCGGAGGGCTGGCTGCCGCCGCGGCTCCCGCCACCGGAGGCGGGGCGATCGTAGTCGTCTCCGAAGCTGCCGCCGCCGCCGTAGTCGTTCCCGCCCCCGGCGCGGCCGCCGTAATTGCCCTGCCCGCCGCCTTCGCCGCGGCCGTCAAGCATGGTCAGCGTCGAATTGAAGCCCTGCAGTACGACTTCCGTCGAATACCGGTCGTTGCCGTTCTGGTCCTGCCACTTGCGGGTCTGCAATGCACCTTCGAGATAGAGCTTGGCGCCCTTCTTCACATACTGCTCGACGACCTTGCAGAGCCCTTCGTTGAACACCACCACCGTGTGCCATTCGGTTTTTTCCTTGCGCTCGCCGCTGTTGCGGTCGCGCCAGCTCTCGGACGTCGCGATCCGCAGATTGGCGATCGGGCGGCCGTCCTGCGTCCGCCGAATTTCAGGATCGGCGCCCACATTGCCGATCAGGATTACCTTGTTGACGCTTCCAGCCATGTTCGTTCACCTTTTTCGCCGCTCTCGGGCGGCCAGATATCGCTCAATGGCAGCTTAGACCATCTGCATGCTCGGTTGGGGCCTTGCGGCTTTTCATCCACAGCGAATTTTGTTCTTTATTTGTTCTAGTTATTCCCTATCATCGAGTCAAGCGACTCAGATTCATCGAGGGCGGAAGCCCGTTTCGTCTCGACTCCGTCGCCGTGATCACTACATAGGGACTTTGATCCTCCCACCGAGCAGACTTATGAGCGAACTTAAGACGATCTCCATCCGTGGTGCGCGTGAACACAACTTGAAGGGTATCGATCTCGACTTGCCGCGCAACTCGTTGATCGTGATGACCGGCCTCTCCGGGTCGGGCAAGTCGTCTCTCGCTTTCGACACGATCTATGCCGAGGGGCAGCGCCGCTATGTCGAGAGCCTTTCAGCGTATGCCCGCCAGTTCCTGGAGATGATGCAGAAGCCGGACGTCGATCAGATCGACGGCCTCTCCCCGGCGATTTCGATCGAACAGAAGACGACCTCGCGCAATCCGCGTTCGACGGTCGGCACCGTCACCGAGATCTACGACTACATGCGCCTGCTTTTCGCACGCGTGGGTGTCCCCTACTCCCCGGCGACCGGACTTCCTATCGAGAGCCAGACGGTCAGCCAGATGGTCGACCGCATCCTCGCCTTCGAGGAAGGGACACGCCTCTACATCCTGGCGCCAATGATCCGCGGCCGGAAAGGCGAGTACAAGAAGGAACTCGCCGACCTGATGAAGAAGGGTTTTCAGCGCGTCAAGGTCGACGGCCAGTTCTATGAGATCGCCGACGTTCCGGCCCTCGACAAGAAGTACAAGCACGACATCGATGTGGTGGTCGACCGGCTTGTGGTGCGCCCGGATATAGGTGCGCGGTTGGCGGACAGCCTGGAGACGTCGCTCAAGCTTGCCGACGGTCTCGCTGTCGCGGAGTTTGCCGACAAGCCGCTGCCGGCGGAGGAAACCGCTGCCGGCGGTTCCGCCAACAAGTCGCTCAACGAGACCCATGAGCGCGTCCTTTTCTCGGAAAAATTCGCCTGCCCCGTTTCTGGCTTCACGATCTCGGAGATCGAGCCGCGGCTGTTTTCGTTCAACAATCCGTTCGGTGCCTGCCCCACCTGCGACGGCCTTGGTTTTCAGCAGAAGATCGACGCGGCACTGATCGTGCCGGAGCCGAACCGCACCCTGCGCGACGGCGCCATCGCGCCCTGGGCGAAATCCTCCTCGCCCTACTACAACCAGACGCTCGAAGGCCTGGGCAAGGTCTACGGGTTCAAGCTGTCGAACCGCTGGGCGGAACTGTCCGAAGATGCGCAATCGGCCATCCTCAAGGGCACGGAGGGCAAGATCGAGTTCCACTACGCCGACGGCGCCCGCTCCTACAAGACGACCAAGACGTTCGAGGGCATCGTGCCAAATCTCGAGCGGCGCTGGAAGGAGACGGAGTCAGCCTGGGCGCGCGAGGAGATCGAGCGCTACATGTCGGCCGCCCCCTGCCCCGCCTGCAACGGCTATCGTTTGAAACCGGAAGCTTTGGCCGTCAAGATCAACAAGCTGCATATCGGCGAAACCACCGAAATGTCGATTAAGGTGGCACGCGACTGGTTTTCGGCGCTTCCGGAACACCTCAATGCGAAGCAGAACGAGATCGCGGTCCGGATCCTCAAGGAGATCCGCGAGCGCCTGCAGTTCCTGAACGACGTCGGCCTCGACTATCTCAGCCTGTCCCGAAATTCCGGCACGCTGTCCGGCGGCGAAAGCCAGCGCATCCGGTTGGCGTCGCAGATCGGCTCCGGCCTCACCGGCGTTCTTTATGTCCTCGACGAGCCGTCGATCGGCCTCCATCAGCGCGACAATGCCCGCCTTCTCGACACGCTGAAGCATCTGCGCGACATCGGAAATACGGTGATCGTCGTCGAGCATGACGAGGATGCCATCCTGACGGCGGATTACGTGGTGGATATCGGCCCCGCCGCGGGAATTCATGGCGGCGAAATCGTGGCTCAGGGCACCCCGGCCGAAGTCATGGTCCATCCGAAATCGCTCACCGGCAAGTATCTGTCAGGTGAACTTGGGGTGGCCGTGCCGGCGGAGCGCCGCAAGCCGAAGAAGGGCAAGGAGATCAAGGTGGTCGGCGCCCGCGGCAACAACCTGAAAAACGTCACGGCCTCCGTGCCCCTCGGCGTCTTCACGGCCGTCACCGGCGTGTCGGGGGGCGGCAAATCGACCTTCCTGATCGAGACGCTTTACAAGGCAGCCGCCCGCCGCGTCATGGGCGCACGCGAAATTCCAGCCGAGCACGATCGCATCGACGGTTTCGAAAACATCGACAAGGTGATCGACATCGACCAGTCGCCGATCGGCCGCACGCCCCGTTCGAACCCGGCGACCTATACCGGTGCCTTCACGCCGATCCGCGACTGGTTCGCCGGCCTTCCCGAAGCAAAGGCGCGCGGCTATGCACCGGGGCGCTTTTCGTTCAACGTCAAGGGCGGCCGCTGCGAGGCCTGCCAGGGCGACGGGGTCATCAAGATCGAGATGCACGTCCTGCCCGACGTCTACGTCACCGGCGACGTCTGCAAGGGCAAGCGCTACAACCGCGAGACGCTCGACGTCACGTTCAAGGGCAAGACCATCGCCGACGTGCTCGACATGACGGTCGAGGAAGGCGTTGAGTTCTTTTCAGCCGTCCCGGCGGTGCGTGACAAGTTGCAGGCGCTTTTCGACGTCGGCCTCGGCTATATCAAGGTCGGGCAGCAGGCCAACACGCTTTCGGGTGGCGAAGCCCAGCGCGTCAAGCTAGCGAAGGAATTGTCGAAGCGGTCGACGGGTCGCACGCTCTATATCCTGGACGAGCCGACGACGGGTCTGCATTTCCACGACGTCTCGAAGCTCCTGGAAATGCTCCATGAACTGGTGAAGCAGGGCAATTCGGTGGTGGTGATCGAGCACAATCTCGAAGTCATCAAGACGGCCGACTGGATCATCGACATCGGTCCGGAGGGAGGCACCGGCGGCGGCGAGATCGTGGCGGCGGGCACCCCTGAGCAGGTGGTCAAGGAGAAGCGCTCCTATACCGGCCAGTTCCTGAAGGAACTTCTGGAACGTCGGCCGGCGAAGACCGTGGAAGCGGCGGAGTAACGGAGAACGGGAGGGGAGAATGACAGCTCGAGGCACCATACGCACCGGTATAGGCGGCTGGACGTTCGATCCGTGGGAGGGAAGCTTCTATCCCGAGAAGCTGGCGAAGAAGAGGCAGCTCGAATACGCGGCGGGAAAGCTCAAGGTCATCGAGGTCAACGGCACCTATTACGGGTCGCAGAAGCCGGAAACCTTCGCAAAATGGGCTTCAGAAGTGCCGGAGGATTTCATTTTCTCGCTGAAGGCGAGCCGGTTCACCACCAATCGGAAAGTGCTGGCCGAAGCGGGCGAGTCGATCGATAAGTTCCTTGCCCAGGGGCTGACGGAACTCGGGCCGCATCTCGGCCCGATCCTCTGGCAATTCGCGCCGACCAAGAAGTTCGAGCCCGAGGATTTCGAGGCATTCCTCAAGCTCCTGCCGAAAAAGGCGGATGGGCTGGCGCTGCGTCACGTGGTCGAGGTCCGGCACGACAGCTTCAAGGTGCGGGAGTTCGTCCAACTCCTGACGAGGTACAACGTGGCGCCCGTCTGCGCGGAACATCACGATTACCCGATGATCGCCGACGTCACCGCCGACTTCGTCTATGCCCGGCTGCAGAAGGGGTCCGACGATATTCCGACCTGCTATGCCGAGAGCGATCTCGATGCATGGGCGAAGCGGCTGGAAACCTGGGCGGAAGGCGGGGTGCCGCCCGACCTGCCGCCGATCGACCAGGGCCACGAACCGAAACGCCAGCCACGCGACGTCTTCGCCTTCTTCATCCATGAAGGGAAGGTCAATGCACCGCAGGGAGCGATGGCGCTGCAGGCGATGATCGACGGCTGAT
>DASUPM010000188.1:0-4531 GCA_036281095.1 Pseudorhizobium sp. | reverse complement strand
GGGCGAGCCCCTTCCGCCGCTCGGTTACTGACAGGAACGCTGACGAGATGGCTGCACCGACGACCGCCCCGATCGACCTCTCCGCCGCGCTGGTGACGGCGCCCACGGCGCTCGCCGACTGGCTGGTGATCGCTCCGATGGGGCTGATGATCGGCCTCGGCGCCGTGCTGATGATGGTCCGCCACAGGCTTCGCCTGCACGGGCGGATCGCCATCCCGGGGCTGGTGGCGCTGGTGGTGCTCAACGGCCTCCTTCTGTGGCGGGTCGCCCACGAGGGGCCTTTCACCATGACGGCGGGCCGCTGGTTGCCCCCCTTCGGCATCTCGTTCACGGCCGATCTCTTCGGCGCGCTGATGGCCTTCGGCTCCAGCCTCGTGGCGCTCGCAGCCGGCGTCCATGCCCTGCGCGACATCGATGCCACCGGCCGCCGCTACGGCTTCTTCCCGTTCCTGATGCTGCTGATGGCCGGCGTCAACGGAAGCTTCCTGACCGGCGACATCTTCAACCTATACGTCTGGTTCGAAGTGCTGCTGATCTCGTCCTTCGGCCTGCTGATCCTCGGCTCGGAGCGGGAGCAGATCGACGGCGCGCTGAAATACGCGATCCTCAACCTGCTCGCCACCACGCTGTTCCTGATCGCCGTCGGCTATCTCTATGCCATCTTCGGCACGCTCAACATGGCCGACATCGCCCGCCAGGCCGATGCGCACATCGGCACCGCGCCGCTGATGACGCTGAGCGCGCTGTTCATCCTCGCCTTCGCCATGAAGGCGGCGGCCTTCCCGGTGAATTTCTGGCTGCCGGCCTCGTACCACACGCCGCGCGTCGTCGTCTCGGCGCTCTTCGGCGGCCTCCTGACCAAGGTCGGGGTCTATGCGCTGATGCGCGTCATGGTCATGCTGTTCCCGCTGCAGCGCGAGGAGTTGAGTTTCCTGCTCGCGGTCATTGCGGCGCTGACGATGGTGCTCGGCGCTCTGGGCGCGCTCGCCCAGAGCGACCTGCGCCGCATGGCGGGCTTCGCCGTCATCGCCGGCATCGGTAACGTCATCGCCGGCGTGGCGATCGGCGGCCCGACCGGTGTCAGCGGCGCGATCCTCTACGCGCTCCATTCGATGATCGCCATGACGGCCCTCTATCTGCTGGTCGGAGAGGCTGCCCGGGTGGCCGGTTCCTGGTCGCTGCAGACGCTTGGCGGGATCTATCGCGAGGCCCCCTGGATCGCCGCATCGGCCTTCGTCGTCTTCTTCGCCGTCGCCGGGCTGCCGCCGTTTTCGGGCCTGTGGCCGAAGGTCGTGCTTTTGAAGGCGGCGCTGGACATCGGCGCGTGGTGGCTGTCGGCCGCCATCCTGGTCTCGGCCTTCATCCTGACGCTCGCCTTCGGCCGGGTCTTCCTGCTCGCCTTCTGGCGGCCCCGGCCTGTCGTTTCCGCCTCCGCCTCCGCCTCCGCCTGCGCCGTGGCGCCGCCGGCCTGGGAGCGTTCCATCCCGCTGGCCGGCCTCGTCGCGCTCCTCGTCGTCTTCGGACTGCTTCCCGAAGCACCGCTGAGGCTGTCGCAGGCCGCCGCCGCCGGCCTTGCCGATCCCGCCGCCTATATCCAGTCCGTCTTCCCGACGGGAGGTGCCGAATGACGACCTATATCCTCAACGTCATCTTTGCCTTCGTCTGGGTCGCGATCACCGGCAGCGGCACCCTCGTCAACATCGTCTTCGGCTTCTTTCTGTCGGCGGCGGCGCTCTGGATCGTCCGGGACGAGATGGCCGCACCCGGCTACTGGGGACGGCTGCGGCGCATCGGTTCGCTGCTCGCCCTGTTCCTCAAGGAACTGGCGCTCTCGGCCTACAAGGTCGCCGTCATGGTCTTCAGCCCGCGCCTCGACCTGAAGCCCGGCATCTTCGCCTTTCCGCTCACCGTCGACCGCGATTTCGAGATCACCCTGCTTGCGAACCTCATCACGCTGACGCCCGGCACCCTGTCGGTCGATGTCTCCCCGGACCGCAAGACGCTCTTTGTCCACGCGGTCGACTGCTCCGATCCGGAGGCGACCAGGCGCGACATCGCAGAGGGCTTCGAACGCAAGATCATGGAGGCCTTCCGCTGATGACGGCCGAAACCATCACCCAGTTCGCAGTCCATCTCGGCCTCGTCGTCCTCGGCGTCTCCTTCCTGCTGACCGTCTGGCGCGTCATCAAGGGGCCGACGCTGCCCGATCGCGTCATTGCGCTGGACATGCTGGTCGGCATCGTCATGGGCTTCATCGCGCTCATCGCCATCCGTACCGGCTTCACCCTCTATATCGACATCGCCATCTCTCTCGGCCTCGTCGGCTTCCTCGCGACCGTCGCCTTTGCCCGCTTCATCCTCTCCCGCCAGCGCCGGGAAGGGGAGGACGGCTCGCCGCCGGCCGCGGTCACGCCCCCCGCCACCGTACCGCCCCGGACGCGCAGGAAGGACAAGCCGGCCCCCGCCGCATCGGCGCCCACGCTTCCCGCCGCGCCAAGCCCGAAAGCCGCCGCTCGACCGGCAAAGGCGGAGGTCACCAAGGCGGAAGCCACCAAGGCGAGCGCGGCCAAGGTGAAGATCGCCAAGGCCAAGGAAGCCGGCAGGGCAAAGGCGGCGGCGCCGCAGGAACCTGCCAAGGGCACGGCACCGGCAAAAACGGTGAAGCGGAAGCCGGCCGCCAGGGCCGACAGGAAGGAAAAGCCGTGATGGACATCCTGCTCGCCCTCGCCACCGCTTGCCTCATACTCGTCGGCACGGTCTTCACCGTCGCGGCGGCCCTCGGCATCAATCGCTTTCCGGATCTCTATTCCCGCATGCATGCCGCCTCGAAGGCGGGTACCGTGGGCTCGGCGCTGATGCTGGTCGCCGTCGGCATTCATGCCGCGGATCTCGCCATCCTGGCGCGGTCGCTGGCCGGCTTCTTCTTCTTCGTCCTTACCGCTCCGGTCTCCGCGCACCTTCTGGCCAAGGCCGCGCATGCATCCGGTTATCCGCTGTCGGAAATATCGGTGCAGGACGAGATGAAGCAGCAATCGGGCGAAATATAGTTTCCAGTTTCTTTACCTATGCGGGCATTTGCGAGCATACCGCGAGAAATGCTCGCAGAAGTGAGGTATTCTGTTGCCCGCTATGGACGAAATGGGTCTTGAGATACATTTCATGCTTTGAAATGCCGCGGGCTTGATGATAACTCAAGAGAAGTTGGATGCGATGTCGATCAAGGACGGCGGCGCTACTTGATTCGGCAGTTTCTCCGATAGAATTCTTCGTCGAAGATCATGAATCATGCGTACCCATAGTCCTGAAATTCTGTAGCCGGAAATTCTGTCGGTCATCCGTTGAAGAGGGTGAGAACCTATTCCGGCAAAGACTGCAACGCACCATCAACGAGCTCTAAGGCGGCACGGCAGACGCGCGTCGCTCGCAAGATAAAAAGACAGGAGACGTACTATGACAGATGTGGCATTGGACAAGGACCAGAACCTTCTGGTCGAACTGACCGCCGATATTGTCGCTGCCTATGTGAGCAATCACGTGGTTCCGGTCGGTGATCTGGGAAGCCTGATTTCCGACGTGCATACCGCCCTCAGCAACACGGCCGCACCGGCGCCTGTTGCCGCGCAGGTGGAAAAGCCCAAGCCGCCGGTTCCGATCAAGAAGTCGATCGAGGACGATTACCTGATCTGTCTGGAAGACGGCCAGAAGTTCAAGTCGCTGAAGCGGCACCTGATGACCCACTACAACATGACGCCGGAAGAATACCGCGAGAAGTGGGGCTTGCCGACCGATTATCCGATGGTCGCTCCCGCCTATGCCGAGGCGCGCTCGCGTCTGGCCAAGCAGATGGGCCTCGGCCAGCGCCGCAAGCGCGGAAAGTAACCGTCCCGCCGGAAATGCTGCAAGGGCTCGGAAGCGCGGCTTCCGGGCCCTTTTTGATGGCTTGCGGGCAAGGGGTGAGGATAAAAATCCTATCTGCAATGTGGATGGTTCTGAATTTATCCTTTCTGTTCAATATTGGAGGCGAATTCTCGCACCTTTCTTCGTCCTCATCCTTCCCCTAAAGGTGTATGAATAAATTCCTATCCAGTGAGGAGTTGTTCATGCCTTTGGAAAGCCGGATGCCGCCGCGCAGGCGGTCCCCCATGCCGCCGACGGAGCTTGTCCGGCGGAAGCCTTTGTCCCGCCGCATCGGCGACCGCGCCGCTTGCCGGGCGGTGCGCCAGGTGGTGGCGGAAGTGATCACATTGCTGGGCGAACGGCTGATGGAGCGCCGCGACCGGCGCCGGCTCGCCTGCCATGTGCGGCAGATCGCCATGTATGTCTGCCACGTGACGCTGCGCATGCCGCAGCAGGAGATCGGCATCGCCTTCGGGCGTGACCGCACCACCGTCGGCCATGCCTGCCATGTGGTGGAGGATCGGCGCGACGATCCCCTCTTCGACGACTTCGTCTCGGCGATCGAGAGGATCGTCGTCGCGGTGTTCACCGGGGCGGAGGTATCCGCCCATGAGTGAAATGCGGAAAGCCCCGC
>DASUPM010000187.1:0-7566 GCA_036281095.1 Pseudorhizobium sp. | reverse complement strand
GTGGCCGATGCTGATCTGCTCCTCGCCGACGCCGGTAAGCCCGCCTTCGGTCGAGACCAGCACATGGTCGCGCTCGTAGACCGAGCCGAGAATGTCGGCGATCGATTTCTTCACGCTCTCCGGCGTGATTCCATGCTCGCGGTTGTATTCCATCTGCTTTTCGCGGCGGCGCGCCGTCTCGTCCATCGCCCGCTGCATGGAGCCGGTGACGTTGTCGGCATAGAGGATGACCTTGCCGTCGACGTTTCGGGCGGCGCGGCCGATGGTCTGGATCAGCGAGGTTTCGGAGCGGAGGAACCCCTCCTTGTCGGCGTCGAGGATGGCGACGAAGCCGCATTCCGGGATGTCGAGGCCCTCGCGGAGCAGGTTGATGCCGACCAGCACGTCGAAGGCGCCCAGCCGCAGGTCGCGCAGGATCTCGATGCGCTCCAGCGTGTCGATGTCGGAATGCATGTAGCGGACGCGCACGCCCTGTTCGTGCAGGTATTCGGTGAGGTCCTCCGCCATGCGCTTGGTGAGCACGGTGCAGAGGGTGCGGTAGCCCTTCTGCGCGGTCTCGCGGATCTCGCCAAGCACGTCGTCCACCTGGGAGCGGGCCGGGCGGACCTCCACCGGCGGATCGATGAGGCCGGTCGGGCGGATGACCTGCTCGGCGAAGACGCCGCCGGCCTGTTCCATCTCCCAGTTGCCGGGCGTGGCGGAGACGGCGACGGTCTGCGGGCGCATCGCGTCCCATTCCTCGAAGCGCAGCGGCCGGTTGTCCATGCACGACGGCAGGCGGAAGCCGTATTCCGCGAGCGTCGCCTTGCGGCGGAAGTCGCCGCGATACATGCCGCCGATCTGCGGGATCGTCACGTGGCTCTCGTCGATGAAGATCAGCGCGTTGTCGGGAATGTATTCGAAGAGGGTCGGCGGCGGCTCGCCGGGGCGGCGGCCGGTGAGGTAGCGCGAATAGTTCTCGATGCCGTTGCAGGCGCCGGTGGCTTCCATCATCTCGATGTCGTAGCGGGTGCGCTGCTCCAGCCGCTGCGCCTCCAGCAGGCGGCCGGCGGCCTCGAGCTCGGCGAGGCGGTGCTTCAGCTCCTCCTTGATCGACTTGATCGCGGCATTGAGGGTGGGGCGCGGCGTGACATAGTGCGAGTTGGCGTAGATCTTCACCGACTTCAGGTCGCCGGTCTTGGCGCCGGTCAGCGGGTCGAACTCGGTGATCGCGTCGATCTCGTCGCCGAACATCGAGATGCGCCAGGCGGCGTCCTCCAGGTGGGCCGGGAAGATCTCGATTGTGTCGCCCCGGACGCGGAAGGAGCCGCGGGTGAAATCGATGTCCTTGCGCTTGTACTGCTGCGCCACGAGGTCGGCGAGGAGCTGACGCTGGTCGAGCCGGTCGCCGACCGACATCTGGAAGGTCATGGCGGTATAGGTTTCCACCGAGCCGATACCGTAGATGCAGGAGACGGAGGCGACGATGATGCAGTCGTCGCGCTCGAGGATGGCGCGGGTGGCGGCATGGCGCATCCGGTCGATCTGCTCGTTGATCGACGATTCCTTCTCGATATAGGTGTCGGAGCGCGGCACATAGGCTTCCGGCTGGTAGTAGTCGTAATAGGAAACGAAATACTCCACCGCATTGTCGGGGAAGAAGCTCTTGAACTCCGAATAGAGCTGCGCGGCGAGCGTCTTGTTGGGCGCGAGGATGACCGCCGGGCGCTGCGTCGCCTCGATCACCTTGGCCATGGTGAAGGTCTTGCCCGAGCCGGTGACGCCGAGCAGCACCTGGGAACGCTCGCCGGAATTGGCGCCCTCGACGAGATCGGCGATGGCGGTCGGCTGGTCGCCGGCGGGCTGGTATTCCGACGCCATTCGGATGGCGATGCCGCCCTCCGATTTCTCCGGCCGGGCCGGACGGTGCGGCGTCCACAGCTTGCCGTCCTTGAACAGCGGATTGCCGCTCTCGATGAGCTTCGCCAGCGCGTCCACGGTGGCGGTGACGGCGCCCGGCGCCAGCGACTTCGCCTCCTCCAGCGACACGTCGAGGCCGGCCACCGGGTTGAGGCCTGCGGCGGCGCGGGTTTTCGGGTCGGAGGAGGCGCCGATGGAGACGCCGCGGGCGGTCTTCGAGGCGGTGGTGTTCTTTGCGGTTTTCGGCGCCGTCCTCGGCTTCGCCTTGGCTTCCTCGGCCTCGCGGATAGCCGCCTCGCGCGCGGCGATCTCGATCTTCTTGCGGTGCTTGCCGGCCTTCGAGGCGATCTCGCGCTGGGTCTCGATGCCGGACGCCTCGGCCTCCGCCTCCAGTTGCCTCACCCAGTCGGAAACGCTGCCTTCCAGCGGCGCGCCTTCGAAGGACGATTGCGAGGCTTCCTCGAAGCCGTTCGGGGAGGGGGATTTCTTCGGGGATCTGGCCATGGCGCGAATATGGAGAGGTTCGGCGGAAAATGAAAGGGGAGGCGGGTACAAAAGGGAAACATCGCCCGCCTCCCGCGCCCTCATGCCGGCTGCGGCGATCGCGCCTGCGTTCCCGGCAGGGGCGGAAAGGCGAGCGCGATGGCGACGGCGCTCAAGCCCACCAGCGTCGAGCCGATGAACAGCCACTGGTAGCCGGCGAAGGCATCGTATGCCCAGCCGCCGGCAAGCGGGCCGAAGGCCATGCCGATGGAGGAGAGTATGGTGGCGGCGCCGAAGACGGTGCCCACCACATGCGGCCCGAAATACTCCCGCGCCAGCACGGCATAGAGCGGCATCACGCCGCCATAGGTGCCGCCGAAGATCACCGCCAGCGTGTAGAAGGTCGTGAGGCTGTCGGCGGCGAGATAGGCGGAGATCACCGCCGCCTGGACGAGGAGTCCCGCGACCAGCACCGGCTTGACGCCGATCCGGTCGGCCAGCACGCCGAAGAGCACGCGGCCGCCGAGCCCGGCGAGGCCCTCGACGCTGTAGATGCTGACGGCGGCCATGGGGGCGATGCCGCAGAGCATGGCATAGCTCACCATGTGGAAGATCGGCCCGGAATGGGCGGCGCAGCAGGCAAAGAAGGTGAAGCCGAGCACGAGGAACTGCGGCGTGAGCAGGAGGCGCGACAGCGGCTGGCGGCGCGCTTCCGCAGCATCCGCCGCATCCCCCTCCGACAGCGCCGGCGGCCGTCGGATCAGCAGCGCCGTCGGCAGCAGGACCGCCCAGGCGCCCACGCCGATCATCAGCATGGCGGTGCGCCAGTCGGTGGCGGAGATCAGATAGCGGGCGAGCGGCGAGACGGTCATCGGAGCCATGCCCATGCCGGCGGAAACGAGCGAGACGGCAAGCCCGCGCTGCTCGTCGAACCAGGTCATCACCGCCGCGATCATCGGCGCGAAGAAGGCGCTGGCGGCAAGCCCCACCAGCGTGCCATAGGCGAGCTGGAAGCCGAGCAGCGTTTCGACGCGGCTCGCGAGCACCAGCGCCAGGCCGAGCAGCACCGAGCCGATCAGCACGACGATCCGGGCGCCGAACCGGTCGGTCAGCGAACCCCAGAGGAAGCCGCCGACGCCCATGACGAGGAAGTTCAGCGTCATGGCGCTGGAAATGCCGGCGCGCGACCAGCCGGTCTCGCTCGCCACCGGCTCCAGGAAGATCGCCAGCGAAAACATGGTGCCCGCCGCGACGCAGCCCATGAGGCCGCCGGCGGCGACGATGACCCAACGATATGCACTTGCCATGACCCTCTCCCGAACAAGGCCGGCGATGGCGCCGGCGAGGTTATATGAGGCAAGGACGGATGGGGAGAGGGGATTCCGACAGAGGGAGGGTACAATCGCAAACCTAATAATGAGCGGCCGATCCTCAGGGATCTATTCCGCTGGTTGCGGTTGTATATGAGTTGGTTCAACGCGCCTATTATGTGTCTCGGTTACAAAATCTATGAATGCAACAGCAGCACCGACAGCAAGGCGAGCATGACGAGGCTCAAGTCCTCGGTACTGTCCGTCTCTTCCGTGACCAGAGCCATACAGACCTCGCAGCTCCGCCAGATACTGAGTGAGCGATCCCAAATTTCGTAAGATGAGACGGACAGTCTCCGCTCCTCTCGCCTCGTCCGAGATCCCTTCGGGTACTAAACGCAGTTCTTTCGCCAAGATCTTTGTAAGCTCTGGAAGATCGGCCTTCTTGGATACCTCGACGCCTCGTTTTGTAAGTATGCTCTTGCAGCATGACTCAACGAGCTCCTTCGCCGTCCCGATGGCCAGCGCCGGATCGCGCTCTACAGAATGCTCCAAGCGTTCAATTTCTTTTTGCATCCAGGCGGCACCAAGAGCATCTGCAACCGTCTTGGCTCTCGACACCGAACGCGCGCTCGTTCCGACGAAACGCATAGGTACAAAGCGAGGACGGCCTGCTATTTTCTCTTCCTCTGTCAAATGCCACCCTTCTTGGCGCAGTTGATCATTGAACTGCTGAACTAGCGCCAGTGCTTCGTTCCGATCTGGTCGAACAACTGGGTGAACAATCTCGCACAGGAAACGCAAGAACAACTCAGTTGGCCCGCGGATGAGATCGAAGCGAGAGTCGCCGTAGATCCAGTCGTCATCCCAGTCATAGTTATTTACGCGATGCTGCCAAATGTCACCCGCGGCGTCTTTGAAGCGGGTGTCAAATGAAGGAAGCTTCTGGAGATCATAGAGTCTCTGAAGAAACTCAACCTCGTCCAGCTTCCCACTCCAGTGCACCGCTTCAATTCGAAGACCATCGAAGATATTTTGGCGAATAGTTGCAGATACCTCTCCCTCCCGTGTACGCCAGTCTTCTTGCTGGATTATCCGAGGGACGATCTTCACCGTGAACCAGTCTGAAGAATATTGTTCAAGGATTGGAGTGAGTCGCGCTGAGATCTGCTCCTCGAGCCCTTCTTTTTTTGCGCCGAGGCGGGCGTACTCGGCCGGATCGATTAATAAATGTATCGTCCATATTGCAGTTCAGCCGTTCCAGTTATCGTAACCGGTCTCATCGATCCTTGGTATCGACTTCCTAAGTATGTCGGCAGCCTCGTTCATACCTTCCGCAATCAGCATGTTGCAGGCGGTCGCGAGGTACTGTTCAGGGTCGGCAGCGATGTCTTTCATGACAGTCTCTTACAGCCAAAGCAGAGAATGCAGCGGCAGAACAAATAGTGGCACTCCAGTGAAGCACTTCAAAGATATACTGTATCCTGATTCGGAGTATAAGACGCTCCGTTCCGCGTTCCGTCAAATGCGCCAAGTTAAATCTTGTTCTGCATGATTGATCGGATCCGGTGAAGCATCCGGCGTAGTGGGGAAGATCTGCCGATAGCGCCGTCGTACCGTCATAGAGGTTTCGGGAGAGGAAAGACATGGCCAGATGCACCGCACCAGCAAGAGGGCATCGCTCATCAGCCGCCGCAGCGAATTGCCCGAAATGCGGAGGGCGATATAGCCGCTTCAGCGGTTACACCCCCTATGGCGGTGGCTATGGCAGCGCGATATCCTACTCGTCTCCTTCGTATTCTTCCTCGAGAAGCAGCCGCGGCGGGTCGGGTCGCCGCACTGCGAAGCCACGCTGGTCGGGACCCAGTTCGGGTGTGTGGTATACGCCTGAACAGGTGCAGGCGCTGACGCCGGTTCGCCAAAACGTGGAGAACCTGGCGGCTTCGCAACCTGACCTTCGGGATGTGTTTCTTTGCCACGCTTGGGATGACCGGCAAGGCTCAGCTAAGGAATTGCATGATTTATTGGAAGCGCGTGGTGTACGCGTATGGTTCAGCGAGAAAGACCTTGGCCTTGGGGTGCCGATGATGCGGGCGATAGATAAGGGCTTGGTGAATTCTCGCGTAGGCATAGTTCTAGTAACTCCGGCTATGTTGCGTCGGCTGCCGGCAGAAGGCATTGCAGACAAGGAACTTTCGGCGCTCCTTCGGAGAGAGCGACTCGTCCCTGTTGTTCATGGAACAACCTACGAAGAGCTTGAGCGGGTTAGTCTTCTGCTGGCCTCCCGGGCTGGCTTGAGTACCGCCGAGGAGGCCATGGCCGAAGTCGCAGCCAAGATCGCTGAACTGGTTGCTGCTTAGTCTCTGATCCGACATGATGCTGGCGCACCCTGCTTCTTCTCGAATAATCCTCAAGCAGTGCAGTTCCGCCTCGTAGGCCCGCTGGGCGTCGGCTTTGGGTCAGAAGACGGTTTTGGCCGGGGATCGCTGGACAATGCGGCCCTCCTATCCAGGTAAACAAGTTGCCGCGAGGTTTCGCGGCCATTTCGTCGTCTACACGACTGCCGTTCCCGCGAAAGGTGCGAACCGCACCGAAAGCTGGTGGAGCTCCGACCTCCGGCCTATATCCCGCGTAGAGCAAAAGCATCACGCAAGGAGCACCCCCACCATGAGCGTCGCCTTCGTCAAGGAAGAGAGTGCGGAAACGGCGGCGGAGACGCTTTTGCCGGATCGTCCGGTCTCGCCGCATCCGAACCTCGTGACGCAGGCGGGGCTGGAGGCGTTGACGCGGCAGCTGGAGGAGGCGCGGGAGGCCTATCAGGCGGCGAGTGCCATCGAGGACGTGAACGAGCGGCGGCGTCAGGCGGCGGGGCCCTTGCGGGACCTTCGCTATTTCACCGAGCGGGTGCGCACGGCGCAGGTCATGCCCGACCCGTTGGCATCGGAGGTCGTGGCCTTCGGCAGCACGGTGACCTTCAGCCGCGAGGACGGGCGGGTCCAGACCTACCGGATCGTCGGCGAGGACGAGGCCGATCCCAGGGCGGGCACGATTTCCTACGTGTCTCCCGTCGCCCGGCAGCTCATGGGCAAGCGGGTGGGGGACCTCGTCTCGGTCGGCGGGCAGGAGCTGGAGCTTGTTTCGATTTCCTGCGACGGGTGAGCCTCGCGATGAGCCCGGCGGGAGGAGGTCTGAGGATTTCCGATCCTGAACAGCTCGTGCCGCGCGGGTCGCAGCGGCAGATGCGCCAAGCTGCCGATCCGCCATCCTCACCCGCCCTCGGGGACGTCGGCCCTTGATCGGCCGTATTGCGCCCGTCACAAAGGGCTGAGAGATTGGCGGTGCCATGGCTGCAATGCGGAAGACCAGATCGACGAACCTGCCGGCGCCCTATCTGAAGCGTCTTTCGGTTCGCGAGGATGCGAGGATCGGCGGCGACTACCCGTTCAACCTCCCCTGGCTCGTCGGGGATTTCGTCCTCGACTTCTCGACGCCGGTGACGATCATCGTGGGAGAGAACGGGACGGGCAAATCGACGCTGATCGAGGCGGTGGCGGCGCTCTGCGGCTATGACGAGGCCGGCGGCGGCAAGGGCTACCGGCCGATGGATCATTCCCGCGCGGTGGACCGGAGCGGCGCGCTGCTGGCGTCGGCGCTCAGGGCGGCCTGGCTGCCCAAGGTGACGGCGGGCTGGTTCTTCCGCGCCGAATCCTTCTTCTCTGTCGCCCGCTTCCTCGACGAGGCCGCCCGCGACGCCCATGCGGCACCGCCGGATTTCCTGTCCTGGAGCCATGGCGAAGGTTTCGTGCGCTTCTTCGAGGAACGCATGAGCCGGCAGGGCATCTACTTCCTCGACGAGCCGGAAAGCGCGCTCTCG
>DASUPM010000186.1:0-10121 GCA_036281095.1 Pseudorhizobium sp. | reverse complement strand
TGATATTCCCGGTTGGGCGCTGCCGGGCCGGCGCAAGCCGATGCCCGGCAGTTTGCCGTCCGCCCGGCAGTTGACTGTGGACCGACAGTTTGCTGTCTGGATGTATGATAGATAGTGAGTAGGGTGGAGGACGAGCCATGAGACGTGTCGTTATCACCGGTACCGGCATGGTATCTCCTCTCGGATGCGGTACGGAAATCAGCTGGCAGAGACTGCTGGCGGGCCAGAATGCGGCGAGGAAAGTCGCCGAATTCGAGGTCGACGACCTGCCGGCGAAGATCGCCTGTCGAATCCCCACCGGCGACGGCTCCGACGGCACCTTCAATGCCGACGACTGGATGGAGCCCAGGGAGCAGCGCAAGGTCGATCCCTTCATCGTCTACGGCATGGCCGCGGCCGACATGGCGCTCGATGACGCCGGCTGGCATCCCCAGACGGACGAGGACCAGATCGCCACGGGCGTGCTGATCGGTTCCGGCATCGGCGGCCTGGAGGGGATCGTCGAGGCGGGCTATACCCTCAAGGAAAAGGGCCCGCGCCGCATTTCTCCCTTCTTCATCCCGGGCCGCCTGATCAACCTGGTTTCCGGACAGGTTTCCATCCGCCACAAGCTTCGCGGGCCGAACCATGCGGTCGTTACTGCCTGCTCTACCGGCGCGCACGCCATCGGCGATGCTGCCAGGCTGATCGCGCTCGGCGATGCCGACGTCATGGTAGCGGGTGGCGCGGAGTCCCCGATTTCCCGCATAGCGCTTGCCGGTTTCGCGGCGTGCAAAGCGCTTTCGACCCAGCACAACGACGAGCCGCAGAAGGCTTCCCGCCCCTACGACCGGGACCGCGATGGTTTCGTCATGGGCGAGGGCGCGGGTATCGTCGTTCTCGAAGAGCTCGAGCACGCCAAGGCGCGTGGGGCAAAGATCTATGCCGAAGTGGTCGGCTATGGTCTCTCCGGTGACGCCTTCCACATCACCGCCCCGTCCGAGGACGGCGATGGCGCGTTCCGTTGCATGACCATGGCGCTGAAGCGCGCCGGGCTTGCTCCCTCAGATATCGACTACATCAACGCCCACGGCACCTCCACCATGGCCGACACGATCGAGCTCGGTGCCGCCGAGCGGCTGCTCGGCAATGCCGCCTCGAAGGTTTCCATGTCGTCCACCAAGTCGGCGATCGGCCATCTTCTCGGAGCGGCCGGCGCGGTCGAAGCAATTTTCTCGACGCTGGCGATCCGCGACAACATCGCGCCGCCGACGCTGAACCTCGACAATCCCGACGTCGAGACGGCCGTCGACCTGGTGCCGCACAAGGCGCGGTCCCGCGAGATCAATGTCGCATTGTCCAACTCCTTCGGCTTTGGCGGCACGAATGCCTCGCTCGTTCTGCGACGCTACGATGCTTGAGATCCGGCGGGCCTGAGAGTGTCGCCGAACCGCGGCGGCCCTATCTTCTGAACCTGTTTTTGCCGTATTGCTTGGTCAGATAGCGGATCTATGACCGTGCATTCCAGGGGGGCGAAGTGAGCAACAGCAACCACGCGGGCGAGACGTCGCAAGGACATGGCGGCGGTCCGATCATTCCAAAATCGCCCAACGAGGCGCTGAAACCCGAACGTGTTCCGGAGCCGCCGCGGCGCTCTCGCAATGCACGCAGCCAGCTCGTCATCTTCCTGAATTTCGTGATGACCATGGTCGTGGTGGTGTGCGTGGTGGCGGTTGCCGGCTTCTACTACATGATCTCCACCTTTCAGGAAAAAGGTCCCCTGGAAGCAAATGCGCATTTCATGGTGCGGGCCGGCAACGGCCTGGCCGAGATCGCCAATAACCTGGAACGGAACGGCATCATCTCCGATGCACGCGTCTTCCGCTATGTCAGCGCCACCTATCTGCGCGACGGCCGCACACTGAAGTCCGGTGAGTACGAAATCAAGGCGGGTGCCTCGATGAGGGAGGTGATGGACCTCCTGGAGTCGGGCAAGTCGATCCTTTACTCGGTCGTATTCCCCGAAGGGCTGACCGTTCGCCAGATGATGCTTCGGCTTGCTGAGGATGCGGTCCTGGAAGGGGATCTTCCCTCCGAAGTGCCGCCGGAAGGCAGCCTGCGGCCCGATACCTACAAGTTCTCCCGCGGAACCAAGCGTGCGGAGATCCTCCAGCAGATGCGCACCCAGCAGCAGCGGCTGATCGACCAGATATGGGAACGACGCGACCCCGACCTTCCGATCAAGACGAAGGAGGAGTTCGTCATCCTTGCCTCCATCGTGGAGAAGGAGACCGGCAAGGACGACGAGCGCGCCCATGTGGCCTCCGTCTTCTTCAACCGGCTGGAGAAGGGCATGCGCCTGCAGTCCGATCCCACCATCATCTACGGCCTTTTCGGAGGGGGCGGGAAGCCAGCCGACCGGCCGATCTACAAGTCGGACCTGGAGAAGGAAACGCCTTACAACACCTACGTGATCAAGGGCCTGCCGCCCACGCCGATCGCAAATCCGGGACGGGCTGCGCTCGAGGCGGTTGCCAATCCCTGGCGGACGGAGGACCTCTACTTCGTCGCCGACGGCACGGGCGGCCATGCATTTGCGGCTACGCTTGATGAACACAACGCCAATGTCCGCCGATGGAGACGGCTTGAGGCCGAGCGCGCTGACGCGGCCGAGGCGGAACTCGGCGATGGACAGCCCGGCGGGGCCGAAGCGGAGACGCCCGCGAACTGACGCGGCCGGCCAGAGCGGAGAACAACAGCATGAACCTGCAGTCGATGACCGGTTTCGCCCGGAGCGCGGTCACCCACGGGCGTTACCGGATCGTCTGGGAGCTACGCTCGGTGAACGGCAAGGGTCTGGATCTGCGGCTGCGGCTTCCCCCGGGCTTCGAACAGATCGAGGCGGATGTGCGGCGGCTGGTTTCGGCGGCCTTCTCTCGCGGAAATGTTCAGGCGACATTGTCTGTTGTTCTCGCCGAGACGAAGCTGGAAGCGGTTCTCAACCGTGATGCCCTCGACGCCGTTCTTGCTCTGCAGGCGGAACTGGGCGATCTGGTCGATCAGGCGCCGCTCCGTATGGATACGCTGCTCGGTCTCAAGGGTATCGTTGACATACGAGAGGCGGAAGACGGCGACGGCGAGGCTGCCGCGCGCGAGGGCGCGGTGCTGCGCTGTCTGGAAGAGGCGATTGCCGCTTTGCGGAACATGCGTCTTGCCGAAGGCGCGGCTCTTGCGGAGGTGCTGGCGGGACAGGTGGAGCGCATTGCAGCGCTGACGGCGGTCGTCGATGCCGATCCTTCCCGCTCTCCGGATCAGATCGCGCGCCGGCTGTCGCAGCAGGTGGCAGCCCTGCTGCAGGATGGTTCCGCGCTCGACCCCGGCCGCCTCCACGCGGAGGCCGCGCTTCTTGCCACGAAGGCCGACTTGCGCGAAGAGATCGACCGGTTGAGGGCACATGTTGCGGCAGCGACCGAGCTTCTGGACAAAGGCGGACCGATCGGCCGCCGTCTGGATTTCCTGGCGCAGGAATTCAATCGCGAATCGAATACCATCTGTTCTAAGTCCAATTCGGCATCTGTCACGGCCGCAGGGCTCGAGCTTAAAGTCGTCATCGACCAGTTCCGCGAACAGGTCCAGAATCTGGAGTAAGGCATGAACACCGCGGCGACCGCGCCTGTAAAGATTGCCCGCCGTGGGCTGATGCTCGTGCTCTCTTCGCCCTCCGGCGCGGGCAAGTCGACGATTGCCCGCAACCTGATGGAGAAGGACCGGAGTCTCGAAATTTCGGTCAGCGTGACGACGCGGCAGCGACGCCCGAGCGAGATCGCCGGTACCCACTACCATTTTATCTCGGTTCCGCAGTTCGAGCGGATGCGGGACGCCGGCGACCTGCTGGAATGGGCCGAGGTCCACGGCAACTATTACGGCACCCCCCGCGAACCGGTCGAGCAGGCCATGGCGGAAGGCCGGGACATGCTCTTCGACATCGACTGGCAGGGGGCTTTGCAGCTCCAGGAGAAGATGAAGGCCGACGTGGTCTCCATTTTCGTGCTGCCCCCGTCGATGACGGAGTTGCAGTCACGCCTTCACCGGCGCGCCGAGGATACGGAGGAGGTCATTCGGACGCGGCTTCTGAATTCCCGCGCCGAGATCGAGCGGTGGCGCGAGTATGACTATGTGATCGTCAACGATGATCTCGACGAGGCTTTCCGCAACGTTCACTGCATCGTAAATGCCGAACGTGTCCGCCGCGATCGGCGGTTCGGCCTCTTCGACTTTGTTGATGGTCTGCTGACGGAAGAGCCCAGGCTCTGATCAGAGGCTGTTCGCCAAACGAACGAACTCCTCGACCGACAGCGTTTCCGCGCGTCGTTGCGGATCGATCTCCGCCTTGTTGAGCAAGGTTTCTCCGCCGAGCGGCTTCAGGCTCTGACGCAGCATCTTGCGCCGCTGTCCGAATGCGGCCTGTGTCACTTTTTCGAGCTTCGCGACGTCACAGGCAAGCGGTTCCTGCCGCGGCGTCAGATGAACGACGCTCGACGTCACTTTCGGGGGCGGAGTGAAGGCCTGCGGCGGAACGTCGAACACCATCCTGGCATCCGTCCGCCATCCGGCGAGCACGCCGAGCCGCCCGTAATGGTCGTCATCTTCGGAGGCAACGATTCTCAGGCCGACTTCCTTCTGGAACATCAGCGTCAGCGATTCCCAGAAGGGCGGCCAGGAGCGCGGCAGCAACCAGTTCAGCAGCAGCTGTGTGCCGACATTGTACGGCAGGTTGGAGATGATCTTCACCGGTCCTTCCGGCACCATGGCCGCGAAATTCGCCTTCAGAGCGTCGCCTTCGTGCACCGTCAGCCGGCCCGGATAATGTTCGGCGATTTCCACAAGTGCCGGCAGGCAGCGGCTGTCCCGCTCGATCGCCACGACCTTCTTTGCCCCGAGCGAAAGGATCGCCCGCGTCAGTCCCCCGGGACCGGGGCCCACCTCGATGACGGTCGCATCCTCCAGCGGACCGGCGCTGCGCGCGATCTTCTGCGTCAGGTTGAGGTCGAGAAGAAAGTTCTGCCCGAGTGCCTTGCGTGCGTCGAGGCCGTGGCGCTGGATGACGTCGCGCAGCGGCGGCAGGCCGTCCAATGTGGCCATCAGTTGCCGGCCTTCGCGGAGGTCCCGGCGAGCAGTGCCGCAAGCTTCAGGGCTTCCATCAGGCTGGTCTCCCGCGCGACGCCCTGACCGGCGATGCCGAAGGCGGTGCCATGGTCGGGAGAGGTCCGGATGAACGGCAACCCCAGCGTGACATTGACGGAGGTGTCGAAGCCGAGCGCCTTGGCGGGAATGAGAGCCTGATCATGATACATGCAGACGGCGACGTCGTAACGCGCCCGCGCCTCATCGTGAAACATCGTGTCGGCGGGCAGGGGACCGAAGGCGTTGATGCCCTCCTGCCGGAGTCGCGTTATCGCCGGATGGATCACGTCCCGATCTTCCCGTCCGATCGCGCCGTCTTCACCCGCATGGGGATTGAGACCGGCAACCGCCAGCCGCGGCTGGGAGATGCCGAAACGCTCCTTCAGGTCGCGGTATGCGATGCGGCAGGTCTCGACGATAAGCGCTTCGGTGAGTGCCTGAGGCACGTCCCTGACGGGGATGTGGATCGTCACCGGGATCGCCCGCAGCTTGGGGCCGGCGAGCATCATGACCGGCGTCACGGTATTGCCCGTTGCGCGCGAGGCAAGGTTCGCCAGGAACTCGGTGTGTCCGGGAAAGCCGAAGCCGCCTTCGTAAAGCACCGATTTCGCAATCGGATTGGTGACGACGGCGGCTGTTTCTCCACCCATCGTCAGATCGACGGCCTTTTCGATCGCGGAAATGGTCGCCTGGGCGGTCGCCACATGCGGCTCTCCCGCTGCGACTTCCGCTCCCGCTTCGATCGGATGAACCGGCAGCACCTCGGAAAAGACAGAAATGGCTTCCGAGGGATGGATCTCCCGAATTGGAACATCCAGCCCGATCAGGCGCGCCCGTGCCGAGAGGACGGCCGGATCGCCGAGGTAGATGAAGGGCGAAAGGCCGCTGGTCCTGCGGTTCAGCCAGGCGGCAAGGCTGATATCGGGACCGATGCCGGCGGGATCGCCCTGGGTCAGGGCAAGCGGGCGATCAAGTTGCATCGGCGTCCTCGCTCAGCGGTAGTCGATCTGGGCCTTGGCGCGCAACTCGTCCAGATATCTCTTCTCGTTCGGATTGCCTTCGCCGGATTTCTGCTTGCCGAGATCTTCCGCACGGAAGACGACCTCCGCGGCAAAGTCGTCCGAAACCTGCCGCTGATTGCAGATGGCAAGGAATTCCACACCCCGTTCTGTGACGCGCGCGCTCGTCGTGTTGCCCGAGACCTTTTCGATCAGCGGCTTCCACTCTTCCGGCAGTTCAGGCGCCAGTACCCGCCCCAGGTCGCGTACGGATACGTCGAGCATCGTCGCGGCAAACTGCTTGGACTGCTCGCAGCCGGGGAATCTGGACCGGGATGCCTCGGCTTCCGCCTTGCGCTTCCCCAGGATGGCGTTCCGCTTGGAATCCGGTACGACGAAAATGATCTGCTGCAGGAAATATTCCGTGGTGACGGGCTTTTCCTTGTTTTCCATCATCCGCTTGACGAGATCCTCGGAGGACATCCGTCCCCGATTGCCCCCGTAGCGGGCGTTCACGAGCCGCGGCCAGCTCATCTGTACGGCGATGTAATCCTTGAAGTGGTCCGCTCCGACTCCCGCCTGCGACAGGATCTGGGTCAGCTGCGCGGGTGAAATCTTGTTGGAGGCGGCAAACCGGGCAAAGGCCTTGTCGACGTCGTCGGTGCTCACCGACATCTTGACGCGGGCAATCTCCTGCCGCTTGAGAGCCTCTTCGACGAGTTGATCGCGTGCGGTCTTGGTATCGCTCTTCTGCCGCTGCAGGCGCAGAAAGGCTGCCCGCCGCGCCACATCGCTGCTGGTGATCGGAGTTCGATTGACCACAGCGGCAATTTCGCTGGCTGCCTGCGCGGGTGCAAACGAGGGCTCGATGGCCATGGAGGCAGCCAGGGCTGCCACCGCGACGAGAACCCGGCGTGTCGCTGTCATTGCCGACATGATGTTTGTCCTTCTACACGACCGCCACAGGTGCGGTCGGCTCTCCCGTAACTACAACAGGTCTGCCGGTTGCACAATTCTTGCGGCGAAAGCATGACCGGCACGCTAATCCAGTGACGACGACCCGATATCGATGTCGCCAAGGGTACGGAACGTAATCCTCGCGCTGACTGTCCAGTCGTTCGCATTCGTATTGGACGGCTTGTCGGCATAGGCAAGCGTGAAGATGGTGCATTCGTCCGCATAGGTCACGCCGACCCCGCGTCGGATGATGCCCTGGTCATTCAGATCCCAGGTTGCCGATCCCGCCAGCGACCAGTTTTCATTGATACGCAGACGGCTGGATGACTGCAGAATATCCGTGTCCTCATCGGAGCCGTATTCCGGCTGTGCCTCGATCTGCGTGTAAACCAGGCTTCCGCTCAACCTTGCCGTGGTGTAGCTGAATCCGGCATCCGTCCGCTGGACCTCGAACGTCTCTTCGTCGAAGCGAGCACCGGCATTGACGGAGAAACCTTGCGGCAGGTCGATGCCGGCCATCCCGACGAAATCCGACCGATCCGTTTCCAGGCCGGAATTCGCTCCGGCATTGACGAGATCCTCTGTCGCGAACGAATTCTGGCCCGCCAGATGGTAGCTCTGGCCGAAGAGGCCGCGAAGGCCGACGCCGTTGTCGAAGGAACCGGTGTAGCGGAGGCCGACATTGGCGCGCGTGCCGCCTTCGATGCGGTCGAAGCCGGAGAATTTGTCGCGCTCGAACAGGGTGGTCGCGTCGAACACGAAGCTTTGCGCATCCTCGTTCGGAAGACCGCCCGCCAGCGGCTCATCCGGCCTGACAAAGATCTGGGCGATAGGCTCGATGATGTGACTGCTGTTTTCCGTGGTAATGAGGAACGGATAGCGTGCTTCCAGACCGGCCGTAACCATGTAACGGCCGTTGGAGCCGTCGTCCTCGAAATCTCCCAGATAAGGGCTACCGCGGAAGCTCGGGGAGGATGCGGTGTGACGGGTTGCATCCCCTCGTGCCGCCAGGATCGGCGTCAGCAGCAGACCGTCCGCGTTGAATGTCCGCTTCCACTCGGCCTCGGTCGTGAAGCGGGTGTAGCTGCCTTCCAGTCCCGCAAACCGGGGATAACTGCTGGTCGTTCGGTCCCCGAAATAGAAATCCTCTTCCCGGCGCGACAGGTTCGTCAGGTTCGCCGTGATCGAAAGCTGGCCGCCCGCCACCGGCTCCGGTGCAATGTACTGGTAGTCCAGCGAAGGATAAACAACGGCCTCTTGTCGCTCGGCGAGGTTGTCCTCCCGGGTGTCCTGCACATTGAAGTAGAAGCCGTGCAGGTCGAAAAAGTTCCGCTCGCCAAGTCCGGTCAGATAGACCTCGTTGCGGAACACGCTGTCGCTCACGCCGTCGAGGGAATAGGTCTTCGAGAAGTTGTTGTCGCTCTGGACCATGACGTCCCAGCCGAACGTCCAGCGGGGATTGATCTCGAAGCGCGCTTCGGAGGCGACCATCAGCCGTGTGTCGGCATTGCGATCGCTGGTATCGCGGCTGTCGAATGCCTCGGGATCCTGCTGGTCGATGCCGGCAAAGCGGAAGGTGTGTTCTCCGGTTTCGAACCGGTTGCGGATCTCACCCTGCAGCAGGAGGCCCTGGCCCGTATAATAGGTCGGGCTGAGCGTCGCGTCCATGTGCGGCGAGAAGACGTGGTAGTACGGGACGGTGATGCCGAAGCCGAGATTGTCGTCCAGGCTCATCGTCGGGAACAGGAAGCCGGACTTCCGCTCGACCGTGTGATCGGGAACCTCGATGAACGGCAGGAAGCCGATCGGCATGCCGAAAAGTTCGAAGCGGGCGTTCTGCAGCCGGATGGTATGGGTCTTGCCGTTCTGTATCACGCGTTGCGCCTTGACCTGCCACAGCGGAGCCCGGCCGGGCTTTTCCGCACAGGGAAGACACGCGGTGTAGACGCCGTTGTTGAGCACCATCAGTTCGCCGGGAAGGCGTTCGGCGCTTTCCGCGGCCAGACGGGTGTTGTCGGTCGTCTCCACGCGCAGAGCGTTCAGGAAGCCCTCGGCGAAATCGTCGGTGACGTCGAGCTCGTCGGCATAGATACGGTTCCCGTCCGGCTCGATCAGCTCGATATTTCCGACTGCAGTCACCCGTCCGGTCTGCTGGTCGTAGACGACGCGCTGCGCCACCATCCGGTAGCGATTGTAATAGATCTGCACGCCGCCCGTCGCCGTGACGCGCTGCGCATCCTGATTGTAGACCAGGTCGTTGGCGCGCAGCAGCATCTTGGCATCGTCGGATACTTCCGGAGCCAGGGCAGGCTGTTGGGCATGGGCAGTCACCGGATGCAGGCCATTCACGCACACAGCCGCGCTCGCCAGCAGGACCGTGAGGCGCCGTCTGATATTTCCGCGGTCGTTTGCCGCCACTAGCCATCCTCCTGATGAAGCAGAATCGTCGCGCCAAGGGCTGTCGCAACGATCACCGGCACCCACACCGCCACAAAGGGCGGCACGGCGCCGCTGCTCCCGAATGCTTTTACGAGAACCGTCACGACATAAAGCACGAAGCCGGAAACGATTCCACCCAGAATCACCGAGCGGGACTGCGCGAAGCGACTGAATTTTAAAGAGACTGTGGCAGCAATGAGCGTCATCGCCACCAGCAGTAGCGGAAGAGAAAGCAGCGAGTGGAATTGCGTCTCTAGCGCCTTGGTTGAAAGGCCGAAAGACCTGCCGACTTCGATCTTCCGCGAAAGATCATAAAATGCAACGGTTTCCGGCTGAGACAGGCTCTCCTTCAGGTATTCCTGTCTCAGATTGGTGCTGAGTCGTACGCTCGCGACACGCTGAGAAATCTCCCCCGGCCGATTCTCCAGAACGTCGGTAAGAAGCCAGTAACCATCTTCCAACTTTGCACTGGTGGCGTCCTGCCTGAGGATCACGCGTCCGTCGCTGTCGAAGTGGAAGACGACCGCATCGATAAGCTCGGTTCCGTCCTCCCGATAGCTCTTC
>DASUPM010000185.1:0-2050 GCA_036281095.1 Pseudorhizobium sp. | reverse complement strand
GATCACGTCGCAACAGGCTGCTGCCTTCCAGCATCTGGCGCGCTATCTCGTCTATCCCGACATGCACTTGCGGGCGGACCGGGAGACCCTGCAGGCCGGCCTCCAGCCGCAATCGGTTCTGTGGCCGATGTCGATTTCCGGCGATTTCCCGATCTTCGTGCTGCGGATAAACGACGAGATGGACATCAGCGTCGCACGCGAAGCGCTGAGCGCACAGGAATACCTGCGTTCGCGGGGGATAACCGCCGATCTCGTCATCATCAACGAGCGGGCGGCCTCCTATGCGCAGGAAATGCAGCATACCCTGGAAGGAATGTGCGAGAAGCTGCGCCGCATGGGCCAGGCGGAATCCGGACGTCCACATGTGTTCGCGCTTCGGCGCGACATCATGGACGACGCCACGTTCGACGCCATCATCGCTGCAGCCCGGGTGGTCCTGCATGCACGTAACGGCAAGCTGATCGACCAGATCAACCGGGCGGTATCGCTGTTTGCTGCGCCGCTCGACGCCGATGCGTTCCAGCGGCCGCTTCTCGGTGCCGACAGCTTCGCACCCGTAGGCGCCGGGGACGCAAGCGGCCTCGACTTCTGGAACGGTTTCGGCGGCTTCGACAAGCAGGGAGCGGAATATGTGATCCGCCTGCGGGCAGGGCAATGCACACCGCAGCCATGGATCAACGTCATCGCCAACGACCGGTTCGGCTTCCATGTCGCCGCCGAGGGGGGCGGATATACCTGGGGCCAGAACTCCCGGGACTACCAACTGACGCCATGGGGCAACGACCCAGTGGCCAACCGGCCGGTCGAGGGCTTCTACATCTCGGACGCCGCGAGCGGAGATGTCGTGTCTCCGTTCTCATCTCTCTCGGTAGGCCGCGATGCGATCTTCGAAACGCGTCACGGTCTCGGCTATTCGGTCTTCTCCACGGTCGATGCCAACCTGAAGGTGACGCTGGCGCAGACGGTCGATCGCGATCGCCCGGTGAAGCTGTCCATCATGACCATCCGCAACCAGGGGAGCGAGGCCAGGCGGCTGCGTGTCTATGGCTATGCCGAGTGGCTTCTCGGCAACAATGCAGGCCGATCGCTGCCATACGTCATGACGAGCCATGACGAAGGAACAGGCGCCGTGCTGGCGACCAATCGATACAGCACGGGTCATCGCCGCTTCGCCTTCCTTGCGGCGGACAGGCCGATCTCCAGCTTTACGGCGAGCCGGCGTGATTTCATCGGACGCTTCGGGTCGATTGGCTCACCCTCGGCCGTTGCAGGGGCGGCGGCGCTTGCCGGAACGGTCGGCCTCGACGGCGATCCCTGTGCAGCGATCGCCTGCGATCTGGAACTGGCTCCGGGGGAGGAGAAGACGGTTACCTTCTTCCTGGGCGACGCTGAAAATCGTGACGATGCACTGACGCTCGTGCGTGCGCTACAGGCAGACGACCCGGCAGAGATACTTGCGAGCACCCGGGACTACTGGCGGGAGCGGACCGGACGACTGACGGTCACCACCCCTGACAAGGGCTTCGATTACCTCCTCAATCACTGGCTTCCCTATCAGGCTCTGGCCTGCCGCATCACCGCACGGAGTGCTTTCTACCAAGCCAGCGGAGCCTACGGCTTTCGCGACCAGCTTCAGGACACCCTCGCCTTCCTGCTGCAGGAGCCGGCGCTGGCGCGTCGTCAGATCCTGAACGCCGCAGGACGTCAATTCCCGGAAGGAGATGTCCAGCATTGGTGGCTGCCCGAAAGCGGCGCTGGTGTCCGCACCAGAATATCCGACGACGTCGTGTGGCTGGCCCATGCCGCCCACGAGTATGTCAGGGCGACTGGCGATGACACGCTTCTGGACGAACAACTACCTTTCCTCGATGGCCCTGCGCTGGAGCCGAGGCAGCACGACTCCTTCTTCGAGCCGCAGGTATCGAATGAGACAGCAAGCCTCTACGAGCATGCCGCGCGCGCGCTGGACCTTGCTGTCGAGCGAACGGGAGAGCATGGACTGCCGCTGATCCTCGGCGGCGACTGGAACGACGGGATGAACCGCGTGGGC
>DASUPM010000184.1:0-9398 GCA_036281095.1 Pseudorhizobium sp. | reverse complement strand
AGCGTGAGCCGAAAGCAGCGCCGACTGCACGATCGCCTCGCGCGTCACCTCCTGCGCCGTCAGCGGCGAGCCCTTCTTCTGGTTCTCGTCCATCAGCCGAGTCAGGAGGTCTGCGTCGAGCGAGCCCCAGTTGACGCCGATGCGCACCGGCTTGTCGTAGCGGATCGCCATCTCGACGATGGCAGCGAACTGCTTGTCCTTCTTGTCCTTGAAGCCGACATTGCCCGGGTTGATGCGATACTTCGCAAGCGCCTCGGCGCAGGCTGGATGGTCGGCGAGCAGCTTGTGGCCGATATAATGGAAATCGCCGACGAGCGGCACGTCCAGCCCGAGCCGCAGCAGCCGCTCGCGCACCTTCGGCACCGCAGCGGCGCTTTCGTCGCGATCCACGGTGATGCGGACAATTTCGGAGCCGGCCTTATAGAGGGCAGCCACCTGCGCGACCGTCGCGTCCACATCCGCCGTATCCGTATTCGTCATTGATTGGACGACGACCGGGGCACCGCCCCCGACGATGACACCGCCCACGTCGACAGCCACCGTCGCACGGCGCGGCTTGGGATCGTAGTCGAGAGGTGTGGGCATCTGGCGCTCGCAGGCTGGAAAAGGTGCCTTTCAGGTGGAGGATGCAATTGTGGTTGTCAACCACCACGTCTTTCACTTTCCGCCGGGCGTAGCGGAGCTAGTCGTGGTGGACGCCGTCGGCGTGCCGCGCCAGGTTCGACAGGCCGAGCACGATGAGATGCAGCAGGGACAGCCCCGCAAAGATGACAGCAAGGCCCGTGTATTCGGCAATAAAGCCGATCGCAGACGGGGCGACCAGTATGCCGGAGTATCCCATGGTCGTCACGACGGAGAGGCCGACGCCGGGCTGGAGGCCCGGCAGGTTGCCGGCAGCGGAAAACACGATCGGCACCAGGTTCGAGATGCCGATGCCGGCCAGCGCGAAACCGATAATGGCGACCACCTCGTTTTGCGCAAGGCCCGCCGTCAGAAGCCCCGTGACGGAAACGATCGCACATACACGAAGTGTCCGGACTGCGCCGAAGCGGTCGCGGACAAGATCTCCCGCGAAACGCATCACCGCCATGGTGAAGGAGAAGGCCGCGAAGGCGAAACCGGACACGGTGACGGACGAACCAAGCTCCCCCCGCAGATAGAGCGCACTCCAGTCGATGACCGCGCCTTCCGGAATCATGCAGAAAAGCGCCACGAGACCGATCAGCCACGGGAGGGGCGAGCGCGGCAGCCGGAGCTTCTGCTTCGCTTCCTCGGGATGGGGCGCATCGTGAAGGACATTCGGCCAGGCGAGACCCAGCATAAGCGCGGCGACTACCGTGACGAAAACCGCATGTCCGGGAACACCAAGCCGTTCTATGAGGTAGCCGCCGCTGGCCGCACCGAGAAGACCGCCAAGGCTCCAGAAGGCATGGCAGGACGACATGATCGCCCGCCGCATATGTTTCTCCACTGCCACCGCATTGGCGTTCATCGCGACGTCCATCGCGCCGATCAACCCGCCAAAGAGGAAGATCGCCACGACACCGGACCAGGTGTCGGTGACCAGCGTCAAGAGAAGCAGGGTCGGGGTTACGAGTACTGCGGAGATCCGCGAGACCAGGCTGGATCCGTAGCGGGCTATCTGGCTGCCGGCGATCGGCATCATGACCAGCGAGCCGACGCCGAAGACCAGGATCATCAGTCCAAGCCCACTCTCCGTCAGTGAAAGCCGGTTGGCGAACTCCGGTATCTTCGGCGCCCATGCGCCCATCAGAAAGCCGTTCATCAGAAAAAGAAGCGCGACCCCGATCCGCTCGCGCGTCACGTAGCCACGCCGCTCCACCGCGGTCTCCCGGTTCGACATTTCCATCTGCTGCATCCTGTATGTCTTCGCCGGGGACCCTACTTAAATCGATTGAATGAGCAAGCTTCGCTTCCTCACATTTTGTGAAGAACCGCGGCCGGGCGTGAAATTCTAGTCGGCGAAAACGACAAGAAGATCCTTCGCATCGATCTGGTCCCCAACCCGGACAAGAACCTCGGCGACTGTTCCTTCTCGCTCTGCATGCAGGGCGGTCTCCATCTTCATCGCCTCGATGGAAAGCAGGACGTCTCCCGTCTTGACCGGCTGGCCGACCGACACGGCCACCGCCGACACGACTCCCGGCATGGGCGCTCCCAACTGGTTTGGATTGCTGCCGTCGATCTTGGGCCGGACGGCGCCCGCAACCGCGCCGCGTGCGCGGTCCGGCACCTTGATGCGGCGCGGCTGGCCGTTCAGCTCGAAAAACACGGTGACCATTCCCTTGGCATCCGTTCCGCTGGCCGCCTGGTTGACAATGACGAGCGTCTTGCCCCGCTCGATATCGGCAAAGAGTTCCTCCCCGTCCGCCATGCCGTAGAAATACGCATGGGTGGGTAATACGGAGACCGGCCCGTAGGTTTCGATCGCCTGGGCGAAATCGGTAAAGACCTTCGGGTACATGAGATAGGAGGCGAATTCGAAATCCGTTACCGGCCGCTCGAGCTTCGTCTCGATCTCCTTGCGCTCGGCCTCGAGATCGGCGTCCGGAAGCAGCGATCCCGGCCGTTCCGTATACGGCTTTTCGCCTTTCAGGGCCTTGCCCTGCAAGGCCTCCGGCCAGCCGCCGGGAGGCTGTCCAAGATCGCCCTTCAGCATGGAGACGACCGACTCGGGGAAGGCGATGTCCTTGGCCGGGTTCTGCACGTCGGCAACCGTCAGATCCTGGCTGACCATCATCAGCGCCATATCCCCGACCACCTTGGACGAGGGCGTCACCTTGACGATGTCGCCGAACATCTTGTTCACATCGGCATAGGTCTGGGCGACCTTGTGCCATTTCGTCTCCAGACCGAGCGAGCGGGCCTGCTCCTTCAGATTGGTGAACTGCCCACCCGGCATCTCATGCAGGTAGACTTCCGAGGCCGGCCCCTTGAGGTCGCTCTCGAAGGCCGCATACTGGCTGCGCACAGCCTCCCAATAGAAGGAGATGCGGCGGATCCATTCGGGATCCAGACCAGGATCGCGTTCCGAGCCGGACAGGGCTTCCACGATCGAGCCGAGGCATGGCTGGGACGTATTGCCGGAAAACGCGTCCATCGCCGCATCGACCACGTCCACGCCCGCTTCGACTGCGGCAAGCACGGTAGCCGCAGAGATGCCGGACGTATCGTGCGTGTGGAAATGGATCGGCAGATCGGTCGTGTCGCGCAGCGCCGTGAAGAGCATGCGGGCAGCAGCCGGCTTCAGGAGGCCCGCCATGTCCTTTACCGCGATGATATGCGCACCAGCCGCTTCGAGCTCCTTGGCCAGCGCCACGTAGTAGTTCAGATCGTATTTCGGACGGGCGCTGTTCAAGAGGTCGCCAGTATAGCAGATGGCCGCCTCGCACAGCTTGTTCTCTTCCTGAATCGCATCCATCGACACGCGCATGTTTTCGACCCAGTTGAGGCAGTCGAATACGCGGAAGACATCGATGCCGCCCCTGGCTGCCTGCCGGACGAAATACTTCACGACATTATCGGGATAATTCTTGTAGCCGACGCCGTTCGCCCCTCTCAGCAGCATCTGCAGCAGAAGGTTCGGGGCCGCTTCCCGCACGAGCGAAAGACGCTCCCAAGGGTCTTCGGTCAGGAAGCGCATGGAGACGTCGAAGGTTGCCCCGCCCCAGCATTCGAGAGAGAAAAGGTTCGGCAGCGCGCGCGCATAGACCTCCGCGATCCGGGCGATGTCGTAAGTGCGCATGCGGGTCGCAAGCAGTGACTGGTGCCCGTCGCGCATGGTCGTGTCCGTCATCAGAACGCGCTTTTCGTTGCGCATCCACTCGGCGAACCTGCGCGGCCCGAGCTCGTCCAGCAATTGCTTTGTCCCGCGCGGGACATCGCTGTTGATGTAGGGCACAGTCGGCTTTGCCGCCTGCTGAGACGGCATCGGCCGGCCCTTCGTTTCCGGATGGCCGTTGACGCTGACGTCGGCGAGATAGGTGAGGAGCTTCGTCGCGCGATCCTGCCGCTTCACCTGCGTGAAGAGCTCCGGCGTCGTGTCGATGAACTTCGTGGTGTAGGAATTGTCACGGAACTTCGGGTGGCCGATGATCGCCTCGAGGAAGGTGAGGTTCGTCGCCACGCCCCGGATGCGGAACTCCCGCAGCGCCCGGTCCATGCGGCGGATCGCCTCCTCCGGCGTGCTGCCGGATGCGGTGACCTTCACCAGGAGCGGGTCATAATAGCGGGTGATGATCGCGCCCGTATAGGCGGTTCCGCCATCCAGACGGATGCCGAAGCCGGCAGCCGAGCGATAGGCGGTGATCCGGCCGTAGTCGGGAATGAAGTTCTGCTCCGGGTCCTCGGTGGTGATGCGGCACTGGAGCGCGTGCCCGTTGAGGCGAATATCCTCCTGGCGCGGCACGCCGGATTCCGCCGACCCGATCGCTGCACCTTCGAGGATGTGTATCTGCGCTTTGACGATATCGATACCCGTCACCACCTCGGTAACCGTATGCTCGACCTGAATGCGCGGGTTCACTTCGATGAAATAGAAGCGGCCTGTATCGGCATCCATCAGGTACTCGACCGTGCCGGCACCGATGTAGTTCGTCGCCTCGGCGATCTTCAGCGAGTAGGCCGCCAGTTCCTGTCGTTGCGCCTCGGTGAGATAGGGAGCCGGTGCCCTTTCGACGACCTTCTGGTTGCGCCGCTGGATGGAGCAGTCACGCTCGAAGAGATGGACGACGTTGCCGTGAGTATCGCCAAGGATCTGACTCTCGACATGTCGCGCCCGCTCCACGAGCTTCTCGAGATAGACCTCGTCCTTGCCAAAGGCCGCCTTTGCCTCTCGCTTCGCCTCGGTGACCTCCTTGGCAAGCTCGGCTTCCGAACGGATCGCGCGCATCCCCCGGCCGCCTCCGCCCCAGGATGCCTTCAGCATCACCGGATAGCCGATCGCCGCTGCCATGCGGGCGACTTCCGCCATGTCATCAGGCAGCGGCTCGGTCGCCGGCACCACCGGAACGCCCACGGATATGGCGAGATTGCGGGCTGCGACCTTGTTGCCGAGCTGACGCATCGTCTCGGCGGTTGGTCCGACGAAGGTGATGCCTGCATCGTTGCAGGCCTCCACGAATTCGGGACTTTCGGACAGCAGCCCGTAACCCGGATGAATGGCATCGGCCCCGGAGAGCCTGGCGACGCGGATGATCTCGGGAATGGAAAGATAGCTCTCGATCGGCCCGAGGTCCCGATCGAGGTGAGGGCCGCGTCCGACCTGATAGCTTTCGTCCGCCTTGAACCGGTGGAGCGAGAGCTTGTCCTCTTCCGCCCATATCGCCACCGTCTTGATCCCCAGTTCGTTGGCCGCGCGGAAGACGCGGATTGCGATTTCTGAGCGGTTGGCGACCAGAATTTTCGAAATGGGCAACGCGGATCTCCTCCATCAACCACAGCCGATGCTGCACTGCAAAGAGAACCTAGCGACTGGGAAGACGAAGTCAATTTCTCCATTGGGGAGGCGTCGGTCCGATCAGGATACGAGCCCCCGGCGGAAGGCTTGAGCGACGACATGCTGCCGATTCTTGGCCTTCATCTTGTCCTGCAGCCCGTTGATATACCAATCGACGGTGTGGTTGGAGATCTGCAGCTCTCGTGCGATCTCGTGGGACGTAAGGCCCTCGGCGAGACGAGCGACGACCTCCCGCTCTCGCTTCGTCAGCGGCACCTCGGCCACGCCCATCCTCTCCAGCTCCGCCGTCCAACCGCGAAACTCCAAGAATCGCCACAGCGTGTTTCTTGAGGCGGTATCGAAAAGAGCGACCTCCGCCGGCGACAGGTCTATCGCTCTTCCGGCGACGAGCAAACTGCCCAGGAGCCCGGTTCGCCCATGAACCGGGAAAACGTAGCCGTCACTCATGCCATGCCGCGCAGCATCCTGGATCATCCGCTGCATGCGCGTGCGGTGCGGTTCATTTCGGAGAGCGAACACGGCATCGCGGAGCCGATAAGGACGCTGCGCCACCGCCAGAAGCCGTGCGGCCGGATCGACGGAGGCAAATTTTCTAAACTGGTAGATCTCCGCCCAGCCCCTGGGCCACCGATGAGCGAGAACGACTTCCTTCTCCACATCCCGCACCGCAGGCCGCAGGGTCAGCCGGTAGAAATCGAATCCGTAGGCATCCAGCAGGTCCTCGAGCCGGCGAGTCAATTCTTCCGCATCTTTGGTCTCGCTGACGAGAACCAGAAGCTGCACAATCAGATGAACGGTCAAAGCTGCCCCCAGCCCGAGAAATCGAATACCCTATGCTTCAAGTTGTAGAACTCCCGCAGGCAATTGTCTTGCCTTGATGGTTAGCATTAGTTGAAGTCACTTCACCAAATCTAGTTACGAGACAGGGTTTGACTGAATAAGCTGCCGGGGCGCCGTATGTTCCCCTGCCATTGTCGGCAGGACGAAACCTTCCACGCCGAAAGGCATTGTTCCAGGCGCGTCGCTTCTGCCGATGGTAGGACATTGACGAAATTGCCGCCTTCAGGCAGCAGGGCTGCAGCAGAAATGAAGAGGATCTCCTCACGTGACGCTGTTCCAGGTCTATACAAGAGCCCTTCGCTATCTCGCGGAAAAGCGTTTTCGCGTAACCGTGGTCGTCATTGCCAACATCATCCTGGCAGTCATCACGATCGCAGAGCCGATCCTCTTCGGTCGCATCATCGACGCGATCTCTTCCGGAGGGGATGTGACCTCCGTTCTGCTGCTTTGGGCCGGATTCGGCGTCTTCAACACCGTCGCCTATGTTCTTGTCGCGCGGGAGGCCGACCGACTCGCGCATGGCCGCCGCGCCGCGCTTCTTACCGAGGCTTTCGGCCGCATCATCTCAATGCCGCTCGCATGGCATCACCAGCGCGGCACCTCCAACGCCCTTCATACGCTGCTGCGCGCAGCCGAGACGCTTTTCGGGCTCTGGCTGGAATTCATGCGAACGCACCTGGCGACCGCAGTCGCGCTGTTGCTGCTGATTCCCACCGCCTTTTCCATGGACGTGCGACTCAGTGCCGTCCTGGTCGTCCTCAGCCTTGCATACTGGTTCATCGGCAAGATGGTGATGAGGCGGACCAAGGAGGGACAGGCCTCCGTCGAGGGGCACTATCACACCGTCTTCTCGCATGTCAGCGACTCGATCAGCAACGTATCCGTCCTGCACAGCTACAACCGGATAGAAGCCGAGACGCGCGCCCTGCAGAACTATACGAAGAACCTGCTGAAGGTTCAGTATCCGGTACTGGACTGGTGGGCCCTGGCGAGCGCGCTCAACAGAACCGCCTCCAGCGTTTCCCTGATGGTGATCCTGATCATCGGAGCCCTTCTCGTGCAGCAGGGGGAACTGCGCGTGGGTGACGTGATCGCCTTCATCGGCTTCGCCAACCTCCTGATCGGCCGCCTCGACCAGATGCGGCAGTTCGCCACGCAGATCTTCGAGGCACGCGCCAAGCTCGAGGATTTCTACCAGCTTGAGGATGCGGTCCAGGAGCGGGAAGAGCCGGCAGGCATCGCGGAACTCGGAAACGTGAAGGGCGATGTCGAATTTCGGGACGTCTCTTTCGATTTCGCCACGACCTCACAGGGTGTCCACGACATCTCGTTTCGGGCTGCCGCCGGTGAGACCGTGGCCATCGTCGGCCCAACCGGCGCCGGCAAGACCACGCTCGTAAACCTGCTGCAGCGGGTTTATGACGCCAGGCAGGGACAGATTCTGATCGACGGTACGGATATCACGAAAGTGTCGCGGCGATCGCTCCGCCACGCCATTGCCACCGTCTTTCAGGATGCCGGACTGCTCAACCGATCGATCAGCGAGAATATCCGCCTCGGACGGGAGAATGCGAGCGAGGACGAGATCATCCGAGCGGCCGAAGCCGCCGCAGCGACGGATTTTATCGAAACCCGACTGGCGGGATATGACACCACGGTCGGCGAGCGCGGCAACCAGTTGTCGGGAGGCGAGCGCCAAAGGATTGCGATCGCGCGCGCGATCCTCAAGAACGCACCGATCCTGGTGCTCGACGAGGCGACCAGCGCCCTGGACGTCGAGACCGAAGCACGGGTGAAGGCTGCGATCGACAGGCTCAGGCAGAACAGGACGACCTTCATCATCGCCCACCGGCTTTCAACGATCCGCGATGCGGACAAGGTGATCTTCCTGGACAACGGCCGTATCGCGGAAATGGGCACCTATGATGAATTGAGCTCAAGCGGCGGGCGCTTTGCTGCCCTTCTCAAGGCAAGCGGGATTCTCACCGAAGACGACACGCCCGCATCCGCGTAACCGCAACAGGCAGCCCAAAACGGCACCGGGAAGGAAGGATCACGTCCGTCCGTTCGACAAGCCCCAACGTCGCCGGGAGAGGATGAAACCTCACCGAGGAGCCAAAGTGAAGCCCCTCGATCAAGCTGCCTCCTCATATCAAGCTTCGGCGGGCTGCAGCACCGGCTCGGGCGCTCCCAACTGGAGAGGCGCTCCCTTGTCGCCCTCTACAAGGGCGCCGTTTACCCGGACGAGCACATCGCCCTCTGCCCGCTTCTCGACCTCTATCCGATAAGCCACGCCTTCAACCTTGACCTCGGCTGTGAACCCTGGCCATTCCGGCGGGAGCACCGGCTGGACCAGCAGCCGCTCTCTCTCCCGCCGAATGCCGAGGATGCCTTCGATGGCCACGCGGTAGAGCCATCCGGCCGATCCGGTATACCAGCTCCATCCGCCACGCCCGGTGAAGGTGCCTGCGCCATAGACGTCGGCCGCCACTACATAGGGCTCCACCCGAAAGGCTTCGGCAGCCTCCGGATCGCGAGCGTGGTTGATCGGATTGAGCATGTTGAAGCAGCGCCAGGCATCTTCGCCGCGCCCCAGGCGGGCAAGCGCCAGGACGACCCAGGTCGCGGCGTGGGTGTACTGCCCGCCGTTCTCTCGCACGCCCGGCGGGTAGGCTTTGATATAACCAGGGTCTACTGGCGCATTTGCAAAGGGTGGCGTGAACAGACGGATGATCCCCGCATCCTCATCGACCAACTCGGACAACACCGCATCCATGGCCTGACGGGATCGCTCCTCGTCACCGACGCCGGAGAGAACGCTCCAGGATTGGGAAAGAGAATCGAGCCGGCACTCCATGCTTTGACCGGAGCCCAGCGGGGAGCCGTCGTCGAAATAGCCGCGGCGATACCAGGAACCATCCCAGCCCGCACCTTCCAGCGCGTCTTTGAGCTGATCCGCATGGACACTCCACCGATCGACGCGGGCCTGGTCACCTCGCTTGCGGGCATGGTCGCTGAATGCCCTCAAAGTTCCGGCAAGGAACCATCCGAGCCAGACACTTGACCCACGACCGCCGAT
>DASUPM010000183.1:0-3698 GCA_036281095.1 Pseudorhizobium sp. | reverse complement strand
CATGGCCGCCGCAAGACGACGCATCAGCATTCTCGGCTCCACCGGATCCATAGGCGTCAATACCCTGGATGTGGTCGCACAATTGGGCGGCCGGGATATGTTCGAGCTCGTGGCGGTGACGGGCAACAGCAATGTCGGCTTGCTTGCCCGGCAGGCGAGAGATTTCGGTGCCCGGATCGCGGTCACCGCGGACGAGGCCAACTACGCGGCTCTGAAGGAGGCGCTCGCGGGAACCGGCATCGAGGCGGCTGCGGGACGCGATGCCGTCGTTGCGGCGGCATCGGCCGAGGCCGATTGGGTGATGGCGGCGATCGTCGGCACGGCCGGTCTGGCGCCGACGCTGGCCGCAGCACGGCGGGGCGCCGATATCGCACTCGCCAACAAGGAGTGCCTCGTCTCGGCGGGAGAACTCTTTGTCCGCGCGGTCGCGGACGGAGGCGGACGACTGATCCCGGTCGACAGCGAACACAGCGCGATCTTCCAGTCGCTGGAGGACGACCAGCATCATGCCGTGGAGCGAATCGTGCTGACCGCCTCCGGAGGCCCCTTCCGCACCTGGACGCGGGAGCAGATGGCCGATGTGACGGTCGAGATCGCGAAGGCTCATCCCAACTGGTCCATGGGCCTGAAGATCTCCATCGGCAGCGCCTCCATGTTCAACAAGGCGCTGGAGATGATCGAGGCGAAGCACCTCTTCGATCTGAAGCCCGAACAGATCGAGGTGATCGTCCATCCGCAATCGATCATCCATTCCATGGTCGGCTACACCGACGGCTCGGTCCTGGCGCAGTTGGGTGCGCCCGACATGCGCACAGCAATCGGCTATGCGCTCACCTATCCCGACCGGCCGAAGCTGGATGTCGAACGGCTGGACTTCGCCAAACTGGCGCGGCTGGATTTCGAGGCGCCGGACGAGATGCGGTTCCCGGCGCTCCGGCTGGCACGCACGGCGCTTGCGCGCGGGGGCGTCCAGGGCGCGGTGATGAACGCCGCCGAGGAAGTGGCGTTCGAGGCCTTTTGCAAGGGACGGATCGGCTTCCTCGCCATGGCCGATATCGCCGAGGCGGTGATGGAGGCGATGACGGCCTTTCCCGCCGCCGCGACCATAGAAGACGTCTTCGCCGCCGATGCGGAGGCCCGGCGATTGGCTGCGGAGATCATCGTGAAAAAAGAAATGGCCGCATAAGCGACCATTGTTGTCCCGGTGCGCGGCCGATCAGGCGACCGCCCGGGCGAGCGCGCAGCGCGACCACAGCTGGTGCACGCCATCCACGAGACGCTCCAGATCCCCGTCCGAATGCAGCGGCGTCGGCGTAATGCGCAGGCGCTCCGTCTTGCGCGGCACCGTCGGGTAGTTGATCGGCTGCACGTAGATGTCGAACGAGTCGAGCAGGATGTCGGAGATCCATTTGCACTTGGCCGCATCGCCCACCATGATCGGCACGATATGGCTCGGATTGTGCATGTGCGGAATCCCGCGCTGATCGAGCAGCGAACGCAGCTTCTTGACGCGGTCCTGGTGACGGACGCGCTCGAACGGGCTCGCCTTGAGGTGCCGGATGGAAGCGATGGCACCGGCAGCCAACGTCGGCGGCAGGGCCGTCGTGAAGATGAAGCCCGAGGCGAAGGAGCGGATGAAGTCGCAAAGCGCCGCAGACGCCGCGATATAGCCGCCCATCACGCCGAAAGCCTTGCCGAGCGTGCCCTCGATGATCGTCAGCCGGTCCATCAGGCCTTCGCGCGCGGCAATGCCGCCGCCGCGCGGACCGTACATGCCGACGGCATGGACTTCATCCAGGTAGGTCATCGCGCCATACCGGTCGGCAAGATCGCAGATTTCCTTGATCGGCGCGATGTCGCCATCCATCGAATAGACCGATTCGAAGGCGATCAGCTTCGGCGCGTTCGGATCGGCCGCTGCGAGCTTCGCCTCGAGATCGTTCAGGTCGTTGTGCTTCCAGATGACGCGCTCGCACTTGCCGTAGCGAATGCCTTCGATCATCGAAGCGTGGTTCAGGGCGTCCGAGAAGATGATGAGCCCGGGGATCTTCTGGCCGAGCGTGCCGAGCGTCGCCCAGTTGGAAATATAGCCGGAGGTAAAGACGAGCGCCGACTCCTTGCCGTGCAGATCGGCAAGCTCCTGCTCGAGGAGAACATGATAATGGGTGGTGCCAGAAATATTCCGGGTGCCTCCCGCACCCGCGCCACAGTGATCGATCGCTTCATGCATGGCGGCGATCACCGCCGGATGCTGTCCCATGCCGAGATAATCATTGGAACACCAGACGGTCACTTCCTTCGGGCCTTCCGGCGTGTGACGGGTGGCGCGTGGAAAGCTGCCGCGATGCCTCTCGAGGTCGGCGAAAACGCGATAACGGCCTTCCTCGTGGAGCCCCGCGAGCTCGCCCTTGAAAAATGCCTCGAAATCCATGTCACACTCCAGAACCTGACTGGTTTTGGTTTCTCGCTCGCATTTCGTCAACCCCGCAGATTGGAATTAATCCAGACTGCGGCAAATGGACGTCTTTGGAACGGTTTCCAAGGCTGAACTAGCGCAACCGCCGCCGTTCAAACTTGATCCACGTCAAGCTCAGCATCGAAAGTGGCTACTTGCCTCCCTGGCCATTTCCTCTCCTAACCCGCGGCCATCACCGCGCGCTTGGCCATGACTTTGACGAGGTTGGCACGATAGGCCGGGCTGGCATGCATGTCGGAGAGCAAGTCTCCCGGCTCGACGGCAGCGTCCGACAAGGCATCCGCGGACCATGAGGAGGACAGCGCCTCCTCCATTCCGGCATGGCGGAAGACACCGTTTGCGCCGGCGCCGGTGACCGCCACCCGGACCCCGTCCGCACCCTTCGCTACGAAGACGCCCGTCAGCGCATAGCGTGAAGCGGGATTGGCGAACTTGGCGTAGCCGGCCCTCTCCGGAGCCTCGAACGTCACGGCCGTGACCATCTCTCCTTCCTCCAGCGCGGTCTCGAACAGGCCGCGAAAGAAGTCGTCCGCTGCGATCCACCGGCGATCGGTGATGATCGTGGCACCGAGCGCCAGCATCGCCGCGGGATAGTCGGCGGCGGGATCGTTGTTGGCGATCGACCCGCCGATCGTGCCCATATGGCGCACATGCGGGTCTCCGATCATCCCGGCGAGATCGCAAATGGCGGGACAGACCGAGCGCAGCGTCGAAGATTCCGCCACCTCCGCATGCGGCGTCGCCGCACCGATCCTAACGCTGCGGCCATCGAGCGAGATGCCCCGGAGATCGGGGATATGGCGCAGGTCGATCAGGACGCTTGGCGCGGCGAGGCGTTGCTTCATCGTGGCGATGAGTGTCATGCCGCCCGAGAGATACCGCCCCTCCTCATGTTCGCCGCGAAGCTTGACGGCATCTTCCACGGACGATGCGCGGTGATAATTCGTTGCATACATCTCCGGTCCTCCTCAATGCGTTGCCTGCAGGGCCTGCCACACCTTCATCGGCGTGGCGGGCATGGTGAGGGTATTGTCGCCGACCGCATCGGTGATCGCATTTATGAGGGCGGGCGGTGAGCCGATCGCCCCCGCCTCGCCGCAGCCCTTGACGCCAAGCGGATTGCCCGGACAGGGCGTATTCTGGTGAGAGAGCTTGAAGGATGGAAGATCGTCTGCCCGCGGCATCGCGTAATCCATGTAGCTCGCGGTCAGGAGTTGTCCCG
>DASUPM010000182.1:0-5534 GCA_036281095.1 Pseudorhizobium sp. | reverse complement strand
ACTGTGCCGGAGGAGACGGCGAAAGACATCGAAGCCGCCGCGACAAAGGCCGCGATTGCAGGGCGCAACCGGCCGCACATCCAGGCAGCCATCCGGCACGTCCTGGCCGTCGGGACGGTCGACGCGCGTGAGGGACTGGCCGCCGAGCGGGCTGAGTTCCAGGAACTGCGCGTCACCCCCGAGGCCAAGGCTCTGCGGCATATCTTTTTCGCCGAGCGTGAGGCTGCGCGCGGGCGGATACCTGCCGGGGCGAAGGGCAGGCGTTTTGAAAGCTTTGGGATCGTTGGCGCCGGCACGATGGGAGCGGATATCGCGACGGCCACGCTGCAGGGCGGCTTTCGTACCGTTCTCGTAGACAGCAACGAGAACGCGCTGGAACGGGCGAAGGGGCGCATCGCCGCCGCCATCGACAAGGGCGTGGCCTCCGGCAAACTATCCGGAGAGGCCGGCGAGACCGCAAAGGCCAACCTGGTTCTTTCCGCCGATTTTGAAGCGCTCGCCGAGTGTGACGTGCTGATCGAAGCCGTGTTCGAGGACATGGACACGAAAAGAACCGTCTTTGCCCGGCTCGATGCCATCGCCCGGCCGGGCACGCTTCTCGCGACAAACACCTCCTATCTCGATATCGACCGCATCGCCGAGAGCACCAGGCGTCCTCGGGAGGTGATCGGCCTGCACTTCTTCAGTCCGGCGCATATCATGAAGCTGCTCGAGGTCGTGGCCGGCACGGAGAGTTCCGACGAAGCCCTGGCCACCGGGCTTGCCGTCGCCAAGGCCCTCGGCAAGCAGCCGGTGCAGGCCGGCAATGGATTCGGCTTCATCGGCAACCGCATCTATGCCGCCTATCGCGCGAGCTGCGAGTTCATGCTGGAGGACGGCGCGCTTCCGCACGAGGTGGATGAGGCGCTGAAAAGCTTCGGCTTCGCCATGGGGCCGTTCGCGGTTGCCGACATGTCCGGGCTCGACATCGCCTGGCGGATGCGCCAGCAGCAGGCCGCGACGCGCGATCCATCCGACCGGTATGTGCAGATTCCGGATCGGTTGTGTGAGATGGGTCGCCTCGGCCGCAAGACCGGCGCGGGCTACTACACCTATGATGAAGGCGGGCGTCCGCAACGGGCTCCGGAAGTCGAAGCCCTGATTGCGGAGGCGTCGGATGCGAAGGGCATCGCCCGCCGCACGCTCGCTCCCCAGGAGATCCAGCAGCGCGCCATGGCCGCCATCGTCAATGAAGCGGGGCTGGTGCTTGAAGAGAAGATTGCAGCGCGGGCGAGCGATATCGACGTCGTCCTGGTGAACGGCTACGGCTTTCCGCGCTGGCTCGGAGGACCTCTCTACTGGGCCTCGCAGCAGGACCCGGAGAAGCTGGCGGCGGATTGTGCCGCATCCGCCGCCGAGGCGGGACCTTCCAGGAAGCGCGCGGACCTGACGGCCGTGTTGACCGCCGGCAACGCCAAGGAAAGGAGCTAACCTCTCCTCCCGCCGACCGCAGGCCATGCCAAACCCATTGTTGGGAGGGTAGGTCAATTAGTCAGTTGCCGTCGTCTCCTCCACCAAACAGATTGCGGCCACGGTTTTAGGGGGGCGGATCATCCGCCTCGCCTTTCGAGTGAGGAGAACTGCATGTCCGAGAATGCCATCGACCGCGCCAGTGCCCTGCGCGCGCTGTTTCGTCCGTCGAGCGTCGCCGTGGTAGGCGCGTCGGCCGATCCGAGCAAGACCGGTGGCCGGCCTGTGAACTATCTGGTCAAGCACGGCTTTACCGGAAGGATCTATCCGATCAATCCCAAGGTGGAGCAGATATCCGGGCTGAAATGCTATGCTTCCGTGGAAGACCTCCCGGAAGCCCCGGACGCGGCCATCGTACTGCTCGGCGCCGAGCGCGCGCATGTCGCCGTCAGGCAGCTGGCGGAACGCGGCACCAAGCTCGCCATCGTGCTGGCGAGCGGGTTCAGCGAAGCAGGGGATGCCGGCCGGGCGCGGCAGGAGGAGTTGCGCCGTGCAGCCGGCGCCATGCGCATTCTCGGTCCCAACACCATCGGCGCCATGGATCTGGCCGAAAACATCGTCCTCTCGGCGAGTGGCGCGCTGGAAGTGGAAGACTTGCCCGTCGGCGGCATCTCCGTGGCGTCCCAGAGCGGCGGCATTCTCGGGGCGCTGCTTTCGCGCGGTGCCGCACGCGGGATCGGCTTCAGCAAGCTCGCCAGCACAGGCAATGAAGTCGATATCGATCTCGCCGATCTTATCGAACATTACGCCGAGGACAGCGAGACCCAGGTGATCGCCGCCTATATCGAGGGCATCCGTTCGGTGGAGAAGTTTCGGGCGGCCGCCGAGAAGGCACGGGGTGCGGGCAAGCCCCTCGTCGTCTTCAAGGTCGGCCGGTCGGCATCGGGCGCGCGCGCCGCGGTGTCGCATACCGGTGCCATGGCGGGCGAGGATCGTGTCTACGACATGCTCTTCCGGCAGTGCGGCATTATCCGCGCGGAAAAGTTCTCGGATCTTCTCGACCTGCCGGCCATGCACGCGACCGGGCGCAAGATGCAGGGCCGCCGTGTGGCTGTCCTCACCTCGACCGGCGGCGCGGGCAGCCTCGTGGCGGATAGCTGCGGCATCGGCGGCCTCGACGTTCCCCTGCTGGATGACGAAACCGCCAAGAGCCTGGCCGACATTCTCCAGTCGGAAGAGCCGATGACGGCAAATCCCGTCGATGTGACGCTCGCCGGCGTGAAGCCCGATGTCATGACCGCCTCCACCGAAACGCTTCTCAATTCGCCGAGCGTGGACGGCGTGGTCGTCATCGTGGGATCGTCCGCGCTTGCGCAGCCGGAAATCGCGGTTGGCGCGATAAGGAACGGTGCGGCAAAGTCTCCCAAGCCCCTGATTGCCTATGTCAGCCCCTATGCGCCTCACATCGTCAAAGAGCTGAACAGGCAGGGTATTCCCGCCTATACCGATCCGGAAACCTGCGCCGTCGCGATGCAGGCCGCCCTGCCTGTGGCTGCCCAGGAGGCAGTGCAAGGCTCGGATAAAATTCCTCCCGCTCCGGGCGGACTGGTATCGGGAACGCTGAACGAGGCGAAGTCCCGGGACCTCTTCGACCACTACGGGCTCTCCGGAACGGATCAGCGGATCGTTCACACCGCTTCCGAGGCAACGGCGGCTGCGGAGGAAATGGGAGGCAGGGTGGTCCTGAAGGTTCTTTCCTCGGAAATCGCTCACAAGTCGGATGTCGGCGGGGTGAAGGTCGGTCTGGATGCTGCCGGCATTGGAAAGGCCGTGGAGGAAATGGCCGAGCGTCTCGCCGCGCAGGATCTTCCGAAGCCGGAGGGTTTCCTGGTGCAGAAGATGCTCTCCGGCGGTATCGAGGTGATCCTCGGTCTGCGGCGCGATCCGCAGCTCGGGCCTCTGGTTCTATTGGGCGCGGGTGGTGTATTCGCGGAACTGGCGGACGATTCCGCGATACGGCTGCTGCCGGTCACGGAGGCGGATGCCCGGGAAATGGTAGCCGAACTGCGTCTGTCGCGCATCCTGAACGGCTATCGCGGCGGCAGGGAGTATGACGTCGATGCCCTGGTGGAGGCGATCCTGTCGCTGGCGCGGATGGGGGAAAGCCTCGGCGACCGGCTGCTGGAGGCCGAGATCAACCCGCTCTTCGTGATGCCGAAGGGTGAGGGTGTCGCCGCGGCAGATGCGCTGGTCGTGTTGGATTGATCTGCAAGCGAGGACGGCGAATGCATTCCGTTCGCCGTCCGGACCGCACAAGCAGACTTTCTGTCAGGCATTCCTGCGGGCGAGTCTCCAGACGCCCTGCGCCTGCAGGATGGGTTGGTCGTCGCACATGACAGTTCCGTCGATGAAGGCCATGCGCGGCGTGAGTTTCACGATCCGCGGCGTAAGCGTCGCGAACTTGCCGAGGTGGAGCGGCGCCACGAACTGATGGGTCAGCGAGACGGTGGCAGCCTTTTCGGAACCGCTCGACAGCCGCGAATGCATACCAAAGGCCCGGTCCACGAAGGACATTATCATTCCTCCGTGGACGACGCCGTTGCGATTGGCGTGAATGTCGCGGGTGACGAAACCGTAGTGTTCGCCGGTCTGATCGGTGAGCCGCCAAAATCCGCCGATGTGGGCGATGAAGCCGTCGGCAGCGTCGAATATCCAGCCATTGCGCGTAAGAAAATCTTCCATGGACATCGTCATCGCGCAGCCGAGCGGACTTGGCAATTGCCGCAGACAGATATCCTACTCTGACCTTTTGTTATGGCTGCATGCGTTTTTGAAGGTTGAAGTCGGGGTGGAATGTCCGGAGTATCGGCTAGGCTGAATACGCATAAACCATAAGGGAGGAGAATGCATGCCCAGTATCGACTACCGCGATGCGGTAGGAGGCGCATTGCTCGTGGCCGTCGGGGCTGCCTTTGCCATCTATTCTTGGATACACTATCCGTTGGGCACAGTGACGCGCATGGGTGCGGGCATGGTGCCCTTCATCCTCGGTGTGATCCTGGCGATCTTCGGCGGCATGGTCGTCATGGCAAGCCTGTCGCAGGAGGGTTCGCCCATGGATATCCGTGTGGCAACCCCGCTGATCGTATTGGGAAGCGTTGTCCTCTTTGCCCTCGTCATCATTCCGTTCGGTCTTCTTCCCGCTGCATTCCTTGCGACGGTGGTTGCCGCATTCGCTGACCTGTCGTTCCGTCCGGTCCGCAACATTGTGCTTGCGGCAGTGCTGACGGCGGCTGCCTACCTCATCTTCGCGGCAGGGCTGCAACTGCCCATTCCTCTTTTCGTGTGGCCCTTCTGATGGATATCTTTTCCAATATAGCACTCGGCCTCGAAACCGCGCTGACGCCGGTCAACCTGATCTACTGTTTCCTCGGCGTCTTTCTCGGCACTTTCATCGGGGTCCTTCCAGGGATTGGCGCTCTTGCGGCCATCTCGATGCTGTTTCCAATCACCTATCATCTCGAGCCGACGACTGCGCTTATCATGCTGGCCGGCATTTATTACGGCACGGCATATGGCGGCAGCACGGCCTCGATCCTGCTCAACATCCCGGGGACGTCTTCCAGCGTAGTGACGTGCCTCGACGGATATCCAATGGCGCAAAAGGGCCGTGCCGGCGTGGCGCTGGCCATGACGGCGATCGGCTCCTTCTTCGGTGGTGTTTTCGGCATCCTCGTGCTGAGCCTGTTCTCGCCGCTGATCGCCAATTCCGCCCTTTCGTTTGGCCCCGCCGAATACTTCACGCTGATGGTTCTCGGCCTGATCGCCGCGTCTGCCATTACCGAAGGATCGGCGGCCAAGGGACTTGCCATGGTGGTTCTAGGGATACTGCTGGCGACCGTCGGCATGGACCCGCAGAGCGGCACCCAGCGCTTCACCTTCGGTACGCTCGACCTGATGGACGGCCTTGGCATGAGTGCGCTTGCCATGGGATTGTTCGGCGTTTCCGAGGTCATCGCGTCCATCCGGACGAAGAGGGACGGCGTTACGAACGTCACAACTCATTCGGTCACCCTGCGCTCGTT
>DASUPM010000181.1:0-2237 GCA_036281095.1 Pseudorhizobium sp. | reverse complement strand
CGGCCGCGGCGGCCGGATCGCTGCAACGAACTCTTCCAGCGTCTCGCAGGGCACGATCTGGTCCTGCAGTTCACCCGCCTCGGCGAAGAATTTTCGCGTCGCGTCCGGGCTGCGGTTGAAGACCGCGATGCGGTTGCCCTTCTCTGCGATGTTGAGCGAGAGGTTCGAGCCCATGACGCCGAGCCCGATAAGGCCGATTTCTGCCTGTTCCACGGATGTGCCTCCATTTGCATTCGGCGCTGTTGTGGCACCCCGAATGGCAAACGGCAAGGCGGAAACATCTCAATCGATCTGTTATCCGCTTGTCAGACAGCAGGACGATTGTCGTCGTCGTCGATGGCCCGCCACGCTGCACCGTCCAGATCGTCATACTGGCCGCTTTTCAAGGTCCAGAGGAAGGCGAGGAGTCCGAGCCCTCCCAGGCAAAGCGCAATGGGAATGAAGTAGATCAGAATGTTCACGCGAGCTTCACTCCCTGCGGCATCGGGGCCGGACCGGCGGGAATGACCAACGGTCTCTCGGCCCCTGCGAGGCGGTTGAGCCTCAGCGCATTGGCCACGACGATGATCGACGATGTCGACATGGCGACGGCAGCGATCAGAGGCGTCGCGTATCCGGCCAGCGCAATCGGAACGGCGAAGATGTTGTAACCGATGGCGAGCGCGAAGTTCTGGCGGATCAGGCGGCCCGCGCGACGCGATATCTCGATGGCGAGCGGCACGGCGTTCAGGCTGTCGTGCATGAACACGAAGTCTGCCGCCTGGCGTCCCACGTCGGCCGCGGTCGCCGGCGCGATCGAAACACGCGCGGCGGCCAGAGCCGGTGCGTCGTTGATGCCGTCGCCCACCATCAGCACTCTGTGCCCTTGGTCGCCAAGTTTCTTTACCGCATCGACCTTGCCACGCGGGGAAAGCCCACCGCGCCACCGCCGCAGGCCCAGGCGGCGGGCAAGTGCCCCAACGACCGGCGCCTGATCGCCAGAAAGTATTCCGCATGAGAAACCGCTTTTCGCGAGAGCGCCAATCGCTCGCTCCGCATCCGGCCGCAATGCGTCCTCGAAGCGAAAACACGCGAGTTCCCGCCCATCGAGCGACAGCACCACTTCCGAGGTGGCGCGCCCGACGGCGGAACCGCCGCACGCGAAGAGCCTGTTGCCGAGGCGGTAGACGCCTTCGGCGGTGCGGGCCTCAAGCCCCTGCCCCGGCAGTTCAGCCACCTCCGCAAACTCGGCCGCGACGCTACGCCCATGACGGCTGAGCGCTTGCGACAACGGGTGCCGGGAATGCATCGCAAGCCCCGCGGCAAGCGCAAGATGTTCCGGCACGGCCTCCCCGGCATTGATGAGGCGCGGACGTCCGAGGGTGAGCGTGCCGGTCTTGTCGAGCAGGACCGTATCGATCTCCGCCAGACGCTCCATCGCCGACCCATCCTTGACCATTACGCCGTTCCTGAACAGGCGCCCGGCCGCGACGACCTGCACCACCGGCACAGCAAGCCCCAGGGCGCACGGGCAGGTGATGATGAGCACGGCGATGGCGACCAGCATGGCGTGCTTCCAGTCTCCGCCGAAAATGCCCCACGAGAGAAATGCGATCAGCGCGAGGAGATGAACCGCCGGCGAATAGAGCTGCGCTGCCCGATCCGCAATGCGACGGTAACGCGCCCTGCCGCCTTCCGCCGCTTCCATCAGTGATATGACTTCGGCCAGGAAGGAATCCTTTGCCGCTGCGGTCGCCCGCACGGTCAGGGAGCCTGTCAGATTGAGCGTTCCACCCTGCACGACGTCGCCCGGACCGACACCCGACGGAGCGCTTTCGCCGTTGACGATCGACAGATCGAGATCGCTCCTGCCGGCCTCCACGACGCCGTCCAGCGGGATACGCTCGCCTGCCGCGATCATCAACCGGTCGCCGGGCCTGATATCATCGACCGGGCGGTACTCCCGGCCACCGTCCGCCAGAACCATGGCACCGCGCGGGGACAGTCTTGCCAGGCCGCTGATGGCCGCGCGGGCACGGTCGCGCATGATGTGGTCGAGCGTACGCCCGATCAGCAGGAAGAACAGCAGCGAAACCGTTGCGTCGAACCAGGCGTGCTCGCCGTGGTTCATCGTTTCCCAGAGCGAGACGACGTAAGACAGCGTGATCGCCAGCGCGATCGGCACGTCCATGTTGGTCCGGCCATGTCTGATAGCGCCCCAGGCCGACTGGTAGAAGAATCGGCCGGCGTAGACGAGC
>DASUPM010000180.1:0-8849 GCA_036281095.1 Pseudorhizobium sp. | reverse complement strand
GTACTGGTCGGCGGAAAGATTGCCGCCGTCCTTCGGCTGGTAGACCAGCGCGCCGGAGGGCCGCGCCGAATTGTCGAGCAGCGCCTTGTTCCATTCGCCGGCGGCATTGTGCAGGTCGAGCGCGGCACCCGCGGCACCGAGCGGCGAAAACCCCGCATGGTCGTCGAGCGGATGGAAGAGCTTCAGGTGCAGCAAGGCGGGACGTCCCTCGCCCGCCTCCGCCGGCAGCCGCCGCGTCACGTTGCCGGCGCGGTAGTCGTAGGCGGCGATCCAGCCGTCCCGCCCCTCCACGACGCTTATCCGGTCCGGGCGCAGCAGATGCAGTTCCCGCACCATGCCGCCGATCGCCAGCGGCTCCACATAGGCGTTGCCGGAAAGAGCCAGGTGCCCGTAGAGCGCCTCGAAGAAATCCGGCCCGGCCTGCCGCCCGTTCGGCTGCGCCAGAAGCGCCAGCGCCGGATGATCGGAAAGCTCCGTTTCGCCGTCATAGGCAAGAAAGGGAACCGAGGCCGCAGCCTCCGCCACCATGCGCACCGCCCGGTGCGCCACCGGGTTCCTCATGAAGCCCGTCCGCGACAGCGCCCCATAGGAGCGGCCGGACCAGCGCGCCGCGCCGTCGCCGGCGACGATCGCGAATCCCACCGAAGACTTCGTCTCGGTCCCGACCGCGGCGCGCACGCCTTCTCTCCCGCCGGGAAAGCCCCACGGCAGTCTGAATGGAGATTTCATGAATGTCCGCCTCTTGGCTGTGTTGCTCGCGCAACCTGCCCGGGCCGCTAGCCCAGGTCGTGAACATCGAGCGGCCGGCGGGCCGCCCGTTCCGTGTCGTAGTCAGCCGCCAGCCGCATCTCGCGCAGCGGCCGCACCAGGTCGATCGAGTGCTGGTAGAGCGGATGCGCCTTGTAGGCGGCCAAGGCCGCCTCGTCGTCGAACTCGCCGTAGACGATGAAGTCGACCTCGTTGCCGAGTTGGTCGATCTTGCCGTTGGTGCCGATCTCCAACAGCCGGGCATGGGGAATCTCGGTCAGCAGCGACAGCCCGGCCCGGACCCTGTCCCGGTCTTCTCGGTGGCGGGCGGCGAAGAAGACGATATGGCGGATCATGCAGGCGCTCCGTTTTGGTCGCGGCGGGAGCTAGCATATCCCGGCGCCGCCCCCAACCCCGAGCGCCCGCGCAAACGCCCGCGCATGTCCCGCCACCAGTTCCGCCCGGTCCCGGCCGTTGATGATCCGCCGCGCCCCCATCCAGTCCTCGCGTCCCGGCCCGAAATAGTCCTCCAGACGGTGGCCGGTGAAACTCCCGCGGCGCATCCCCTCGATCAGGATCGCCACCGAAACGTCCATGTCCATCGCCCGGCAGGGATCGGCCACGAGGTCGATGCCGGTCACTTCCGACATGATCTCGTAGTTCCGCCGGTGGGTGAGCTGCACCAGGCCGCGGCCGAACCAGCAGCGGCCTTCTCCGTCGCGCCGCCAGTAGGGTGTCCTCACCGTCTTCAGCCGCCCGTCGGCGAAGGCCGCGTCCAGCCGTCGCAGCGCCTCCGTATCGCTCCTTGCCAGGGTCTCGCGCACCGGCTGCATGGTGGCGGCCGTCTCGTGGAAGGCGGTCGCCAGCACATAGGCGAGTTCCCGTCTTCCGGTCTCCGCGCCCTCGTCGCCCGTTCGCTCCAGCCAGCCGTCGAGAATCGCGGAGAGCCCCTCTACCTGCCGCTTCGTCAGCCGCCCGCTGAACGGCCTCATCCTCGCCCGCGCAAAGAAGAACGGGCGGTCGATATCCCTGCAGACCATGGCGATGAACTCCGTGAAGAGAAACCTGCGAGTTTCAATCGGTTTAGAAAAACTAAATCGTTTTAAGCGTTTAGAGCGTGATTTACATTTCGTTCACACTGTGGAACCAACGGCGTCGCAGGACGTTTTGGTCGGCCTTTTGACAGGAGAATTCATGATGATGCACCCGCAGGCCCCGCAGCCGAAGCAGCAGCCCATTCCCCAGCACGTTCTCGACCGCCTCGAATCCGAATGGCGCCAGATACGCGAAAGCGCTCCGCCGCAGCCCCGCCTGCCGGCTGCCGAGTAATCTTCTAGATTCCCCGAACCCGCGGCTCTCCCTGCCCCTCGATCAGGAGAGCCGTCAGCGCCCATACCAGCGCATCGAGCCGGTCGGGAGATCGTCCCGAGGACAGCCCGTCCGGTCCGAAATCGCACATCTGGTCCTCCAGTTCCGCAAACCGTCCGGCATGCACCACCCGCCGCTGCTCGTAGAGCGCGGCAACCGGTTCCGCCCGCAGGAATTTCCCGCGCGTCGCCCTGACGAGCGTGAGCGGCAACGACACGTCGACGCTTCTGAGCATCGCCGCCACCATCTCGCCGCCCTGGTTCACCTCGGCGACGATCCTGTCGGCTGCGAACCGGCGATAGGCGCCGGCCACCGCGTTCGCCCAGCCAGCCGGCGTCAGACCCTCCACCGAGCAATCCGCCAGCACCACCGCACGGCCGCCTGCCTCCAGTCCCGCCACGACGATGCCGCAGCAGGAATGCCCGCCCGACCCGGAAGGCGGATCGACCGCCACGACGATCCGTCGCAGCGCCTCCGTCGCCCTGACCGTGCAGGCCTCGATCTCCGCGCGCTTCCACAGCGCGTCCTCGCGGTCCTCGATCAACTCGCCGTCGATCTCCTGCCGCCCGAGCCGCGTTCCGCCGTAGCGCGCCTGCAACTGCTCGATGAAGCCGGGCGCCAGGTTCTTGGCATTGGCCCGCGTGTCGATGCGCACCAGCCGCGTGCCGGGGTCAACGATCAGCCGTTTCAGGAGCGGCACCGGCCGCGGCGTCGTCGTCACCAGCTGGCGCGGATCGCTTCCGAGCCTCAGCCCGAACTGCAGCATGTCGAAGGTTTCTTCCGCATGCTTCCACTTCGCCAGTTCGTCACACCAGGCATAATGGAACTGCGGTCCGCGCAGGCTTTCAGGGTCTTCCGAGGAGAAGATCTGCGCCACCGCCCCGTTCCGCCAGACGAGCCGCCGGCGCGAGATTTCGAACTCGGGCCTATGGCGCCCGCGAGCGATCCGGCAGATGCCGGAGACGCCGTCCACCATCACCTCGCGCGCCTCGCCCAGCGTTTCCGCCACCAGCGCGATCCGAAGCCCCGAGCGGTTGCCCTCTGCCGAGACCAGTGCCTGCACCCACTCCGCACCCGCCCTTGTCTTGCCCGAACCACGCCCGCCCATGACCAGCCATGTCCGCCAGTCCCCCGGGGGCGGCTTTTGGTCGTCCCGTGCGTTGAAGTCCCAGTCCCGGACATGACCGGGCTGGAAGAAGGCGAAGCAATCCTCATCCAAATTGTCTGGATGACCTTGGTGTGCCGGCGAGCGTTGCCGCAGGTCGTTCTCCCCCCTTGCGGGGGAGATGTCCGGCAGGACAGAGGGGGGCGTATCCCCAGACTCCTGATCCAGGCGATGGTCACTATCATTGGGGATGTCACCGCCCCCCTCTGTCGCCTCTGGCGACATCTCCCCCGCAAGGGGGGAGAGTGGCTGGAGGGCCCTGTTCTCGCCGGTGCCTCGAGACTTCATTGCAAGAACCAGCCGCTCATTCGCCTGGCAGTCCCGCCCGAACTCTTCACGCGCGGCAGCTGCAATCTCGGTCAAGCGGCCTTTCCGTTTGATCGCCACCACCACCTTCTTCGCCGTCGCCTCTGCTGCGCGCCTCGTCGTCCTCTTGCTCGGCGGCTTCGCCTTCAAGCCGTTCCGATACCCACTCCGGAGGGCCGTCCCGTTTCCACTCCCGATAAAAGCGCAAGGCTCGTTCATTCGCACGGTCCTCGATCATCCGGGCGAAGCGTTCCTTCGCCTCCCCGTATCCGTTCGCTTCCGCCCTGCGCTCCGCCTCGTCCTCGCGGTCGCGGGCGAGCTGGCGCTGCAGGCTGTCGACCTTTTCCAGCGTCCGCACGATCAGCGACATGGCGTCGGTCGCCGCCTTGATGTCGGCGCGGGCGAGCTTGCCGGCCGCCTCGTCGCCCGTCCCGAGCAGCACTTCCGCCGCAGCCCTCATGTTGCGGAAGGCGGAAAACTGCTCGCGCATCTCCACCGTCATCTCGTTCAGGAGACGCCGCAGCTCTTCTGCCGCGGACGGCGCCGGCGGATCGGCCGATTTCGTCTCCAGCGCAACCGCCCGAACCTCCTCGGCCAGCGGATCGCCATCGGGCAACGGACCGCCGTAGGACGGCGCGGCCTCCCAGCAGCCGAAAAGGCCGAGGTCCACGGCCTGCGGGTCGAAACCCGGCGTCTCGTCCGGACCGGAAGCGGAAAGCAAGCGCGTCTCCATCGAACAATCCTCGAAGCCATGCGCCATCGTCTCCGCAGCAGCCGGAGCGCGCGGATCGGAGGACGGCGATGAACGGGAACAAAAAAGGCCCGGCGCAGGGGGCCGGGCCAGCTTTGACTGGAAGGTCCGAACCGGCGCGGTACCGGCTACAGATCTTCGACTGTGCCTGAACCCTATCAGACGACCGTCACGCCGTCAAGGATTAAATTCCTATCACGGTGAATTTACGTGAGGACCGGCCAGCCGGTCTGCCGTTCACTCCCGGAACAATCCCCTGCCCCCTCCGTTAGTCCGGCACCCAATCGCAAAAAGGGCTGATCCATGGATATCGGAAACGCAAGCACGCTGCCGAAATGCCCGGTCGTGTTGACGATCAACGGCAACCGGCACGACCTCGAACTCCATCCCTGGGTCACGCTCCTCGACCTCTTGCGCGGCCCCATCCACCTCACCGGGACCAAGAAGGGCTGCGACCACGGCCAGTGCGGCGCCTGCACCGTGCTGATCGACGGAGAGCGGGTCAACTCCTGCCTGAAGCTCGCCGTCACGCTCGACGGCGCCGAAATCACCACGATCGAAGGCCTCGGCACGCCGGAAAACATGCACCCCCTGCAGAAGGCCTTCGTCGAGCACGACGCCTACCAGTGCGGCTATTGCACCCCCGGCCAGATCTGTTCCGCCGTGGCACTCCTCCGGGAGGGTCACGCAAGGACGCGCGAGGAAGTCCGCGAAATGATGAGCGGCAATCTCTGTCGCTGCGGCGCCTATACCAACATCGCCGACGCCATCCAGGACGTCATGGACCAGGAAGTGAAGGTCGGCATGCGGGAGGCGGCGGAATGAAGCCCTTCTCCTATACCCGAGCCGAAACCCTGGACGATGCCGTCGCGGCACTTGCCGCCGATCCCGGGGCCCGGGTGCTCGCCGGCGGCACCAACCTCGTCGATCTGATGAAATACGACGTCGAACATCCGGGCGCGATCGTCGACATCAACCGCCTGCCGCTGAAGGAGATCGAGGAACTCCCGGACGGGTCGCTCCGCATCGGCGCCCTCGTCTCCAATACGACCGTCGCCTATGACGCACGCATCGTCGAACGCTACCCGCTGCTGTCGAGCGCCATCCTGGCAGGCGCCTCGCCGCAGCTCCGCAATGCCGCGACCACCGGCGGAAACCTCCTGCAGCGCACCCGCTGCTACTATTTCTACGACCCCGCCACCCCCTGCAACAAGCGCGAGCCGGGCTCCGGCTGCGGCGCGATCGGCGGCGTCAACCGCATCCACGCCATCCTCGGCGCCAGCGAGCACTGTATCGCCACCCACCCGTCCGACATGTGCGTCGCGCTCGCGGCCCTTGCGGCCATCGTCGAGGTCGAGGGGTCGGACGGCCGCCGCGACATTCCGTTTGCCGAATTCCACCGCCTGCCGGGAGACCACCCGGAACGCGACAACACGCTGCGGCATGGCGAGATCGTCACCGCCGTGCGGCTGGATGCCAACCACTTCTCCGCCCATCACAGCTATCTCAAGCTGCGCGACCGGCTGTCCTACGCCTTCGCGCTCGTCTCGGTGGCCGCCGCCCTCGACGTAGAAGATGGCCGGATCGTCGATATCCGCGTGGCGCTCGGCGGCGTCGCCCACAAGCCCTGGCGCGACAGCCTGGCGGAAGCGGAATTCGCAGGCCGCCCGGCGGTGCCGGAGACGTTCGCCGCGCTCGCCGACAGGCTGCTGGCCGGCGCAGAAGGCCGGGGCGGCAACGATTTCAAGATCCCGCTCGCGGCCAGGGCGATCGTGCGGGCGCTCTCCCAGGCGGCAGCCGGCACGCCGCAGATCCAGGCCGAAAAGCGCATCCGGTGAAGGAGATCTCCATGCTCAACGAACAGAAGATCGTCGGATTTCCCCTGCCCCGCATCGACGGACCGCTGAAGGTCACCGGCACCGCCCATTACGCCGCGGAATTCCACGAGCCGGGCATGCTTCACGGCTGCGTGGTGCCGGCCACCATCGCGAGCGGCCGCATCACCGCGATCGACGCCGCCGAGGCCGAACGCTTCCCCGGCGTCGTGAAGGTCTATACCCACGAGAACCGCCCGCGCGCCGCCCGCTCGGACAAGAAATGGAAGGACGCCGTCGCTGTTCCCGGCCATCCTCTGCGGCCGCTCGAGAACGACCGCATCCTCTATGACGGACAGCCGGTCGCCCTTGTCGTTGCGGAGACCTATGAAGCGGCCCGCGATGCCGCCGAACTCGTCCGTGTGACCTATGCGGCCGACGCGCCGAAAACGGATATCCAGGCGGAGCGGGCGAACAGCTACGTGCCGCCGGAGGCCCGCAAGGAGAAGATGTCGCCCGCCGATCCGCGCGGCGACTGGGAGCGGGCCTATGCGGAAGCGCCCCACAAGATCACGGCCGAATACGTCCAGCAGGGCGAGCACCACAACCCGATGGAACTCTTCGGCTCCACCGCCATCCGCGGCGAGGACGGCTTCCTCACCGTCTACGACAAGACGCAAGGATCGCAGAACAGCCACGACTATGTCTGCAACGTCTTCGGCCTGAAGCCGGAAAGCGTGCGGGTCGTCAACGCCTTCGTCGGCGGCGCCTTCGGCTCCGGGCTGCGGCCCAAGCACCAGCTCTTCTTCGCCGTGATGGCGAGCCTCGACCTCGAACGCTCCGTCCGGGTGGAACTCAGCCGGTCCGAAATGTTCTACCTCACCTGGCGGCCCGCCACGATCCAGCGCATGTCGCTGGCGGCGGATGCCGATGGCCGGCTCGTATCGGTCATGCACCATGCGGTGCAGGCGACCTCCGTCTACGAGGACTATCAGGAAAACGTCGTGAACTGGTCGGGCCTCGCCTACAAGTGCGACAACGTCAAGCTCACCTACGAACTCGCCAAGACCAACTTCTCCACGCCCGGCGACATGCGCGCGCCGGGGGCCGCCACCGGCTTCCTGGCGCTGGAATCGGCAATCGATGAACTCGCCTACGAAGCAGGCATGGACCCCCTGGAATTCAGGGTCAGGAACTTCGTCACCTACGACCAGAACGAGGACCTGCAGATTACCGCCAAGGCGCTGGACGCCTGCTACCGCGAAGGCGCCGAGCGCTTCGGCTGGGCGAAGCGCTCCATGGAACCCGGCTCGATGCGCGACGGCCAGGACCTCGTCGGCTGGGGCATGGCGACCGGCGTCTGGGAGGCCTCCATGGCGCCTGCGGAAGCGAAAGTGCGCCTCTTCCCGGACGGCAAGGTCACCGTGTCGGCCGCAGCCTCCGACATCGGCACCGGCACCTATACCATGCTGGCGCAGATCGCGGCGCAGAACCTCGGCCAGGCCGTCGACCGCGTTACCGTGCTGATCGGCGATTCCAGCCTGCCGACAACCGGCGTCCAGGGCGGTTCCTGGACCGCCGCCTCCTCCGGCTCCGCCGTCCAGGCCGGCTGCCGCGAGGTGAAGAAGACCCTGCTGTCGCTGGCGCAGAAGCTGGACAACTCACCGCTGAAGGATGCGGCTCTCGATGATATCGCTATCCGCGACAACCGTCTCGTTCTCGACCGCAACGACCAGATTGGCGTCGCCATCGCCGACATCCTGGGACATCACGGCCTTTCTTCCGTCGAAGGCCACGGCAAGGTCGGACCCGATCAGGAACAGGCGAAGACATTCGTCAGCTACACGCATTCCGCAGTCTTCGTGGAGGTCCGGATCGACGGTGAACTCGGCGTGCCGCGCGTCACCCGCGTGGTCAGCGCCGTCGCGGCCGGCCGGATCATCAATCCGAAGACCGCCCGCAGCCAGATCCTCGGCGGCGTGGTCATGGGCCTCGGCATGGCGCTCCACGAGGAGGGCATGGTCGATCACCGCAGCGGGCGGATCATGAACCACAACCTTGCCGAATACCACGTGCCGGCGCATGCCGACGTCGATGACATCGACGTCATCTTCATCGACGAGGAGGACGAGAAGGCAAGCCCGATCGGCGTCAAGGGCCTCGGCGAGATCGGCATCATCGGCGTCGGTGCGGCCGTGGCGAACGCCATCTTCCACGCCACCGGCACCCGCCACCGGCATTTCCCGATCACCCTCGACAGGATCATGGAAGGACTTCCGCCGAGATGATGCGGCAGCAGCCATGGCCTGGGCCGTCGACAGACCATCGGAATTCTTCGCGGCCCGCTGGACGCTGGAACCATGGCATGAACGGCGGCGCGTCGCGCCGCCGTTCAAAGGTCGGGTTTACAGCGCCACGCCGTCCAGCAGAGCCAGAAGCGCCTGACGATCTGCGCTCGATCTCACGCGCACCGTCAAGGTCTCGCTCTTCACGGGAACCTGCGGAGGCAGGCTGAATGCTATCGCCGGGGCATTCTCTGCCGCCCAGCGCTTGAACCGCGGCAACTTGTTCGGACCGCTGATGGGAAACGTGCAACTGCACCTGAAGGTCATGCTGATTATCCAATTTTCGAACGCAAGCGGACGCCCCCGGCAGGGAGACGCGCAGGCTCACGATAATGAAGGGGAAGATGACTTGA
>DASUPM010000179.1:0-4059 GCA_036281095.1 Pseudorhizobium sp. | reverse complement strand
GCGAGGAGGCCAGCAACGAGCGCCAGCACCCAGATCGCCGGATGGCCGAATTCCAGATACTGCGGCAGGATCTCGGTCTGCACGACGGCCATGATCATGCCGACGAAGCCGAGCACGGAGCCGACCGACAGGTCGATGTTGCGCGTCACGATCACGAGAACCATGCCCGTCGCCATGACGGCGACAGAGGAGGTCTGCACGGTCAGGTTCCACAGGTTGCGCGGGGTGAGGAACAGTCCGTCCGTCAGGATGTGGAAGCCGATCCAGATGATCAGCAGCGCGCCGATCATGCCGAGGAGGCGGGTGTCGATTTCGGTGGAGCGGAAGAAGCGCGTCACCGGATTGCCGTCCGCCGGGCGCGATCCGCTGGTTGTCGTGGTCTGCATCGTATCGGCCATTCCCGCCGTTCTCACCGTTTCGAGGACCTGCCGATCATCCGCCGAAGGAAGATCGCAGTGCCGGCCCGGGCCGGCGTCCGTTGGCGCGCGGCCTCTGCTTAAAATAAGGAGCCCCGGCGCCGCCGAACGGCGCCGGGAGCGATTACCGGGTGCCGCTCAATTGCAGGCGGCAACCGAGCCTGCGGCAACACCCTGGCAGGCCTCTTCCTTGCTGATCCAGCCCGCGTCGATGACGACGTCGAGGTTCTCCTTGGTGATCGGCAGCGGATCGAGGAAGACCGACTTCATTTCGGCGCCCTTCGGGCCGCCGGTGAAGGTCTCGACGTTTTCGATCTCGTCCATGGTCTTGCCGTCGGCGAGAGCAAGCGCGATCTCCGCCGCCGTCTGGCCGAGAACGCGGGAGTCCTTCCAGACCGACACGGTCTGCGTACCCTTCGCCACCCGGTTGAGCGCCGCCTTGTCGGCGTCCTGGCCAGATACCGGCACGGAGCCGGCCAGACCCTGGGCGTCGAGCGCCGCGATCGCGCCGCCCGCCGTGCCGTCGTTCGAGGCGACGACGGCGTCGACCTTGTTGTCGGCGGCGGTCAGGAACTGCTCCATGTTCTTCTGGGCGTTCTCGGGCTTCCAGCCGTCGGTATAGGCTTCGCCGACGTTCTTGATCTTGCCGGCGTCGATTGCTTCCTTCAGCACTTCCATCTGTCCGGAGAACAGGAAGTCCGCGTTGGGATCCGCCGACGACCCCTTGATGAACACGTAGTTGCCTTCCGGCTTCACCTTGAACACTTCGGCGGCCTGCATGCGGCCGACTTCCTTGTTGTCGAAGGTGATGTAGAAGGCCTGCGGGTTCTCGATCAGGCGGTCGTAGCCGACCACCGGAATTCCCTCCGCAGTCGCCTTTTCGACCGCAGGTCCGATGGCATCGCTATCCTGTGCCAGAACGATCAGCGCATTGGCGCCCTGCGAGATGAGCGACTCGACGTCCGTCAGCTGCTTTGCGGCGGACGACTGGGCATCGGCCGAAATGTACCTGGCGCCTGCCTCTTCCAGAGCCTTCTTGATGGCTGCCTCGTCCGTCTTCCAGCGTTCTTCCTGGAAGTTGGACCAGGACACGCCCACGACGAGTTCCTGCGCCATGGCGGCGCCGTGCATGGTTACGACGATGGCCGCACCGGCCATCAGCTTGATGATCGACTTCATGTTGTCCTCCCGAGTGACGGCGGATGGCCAAAGCCTCCGTGCTCTCCCCCCGCCAGATAAGCTGTGAGATTAAAGCCGATGCTTTTTTCTCGACAGTCGAGAAAATAGATGTCAGAGAATTTTCAAGGAGTCAATCGGCCGGATTGAGCGCTGGCGCAGGCTGGGCTACCGAAGGAAAAAGGGCCGAGAGGAAAGGACGTCGATGCTGGCCAAGTCGAGCACCGAGCTGGTCCGGCAGCAGAACAGCGGCCTCGTCCTCTCCGCGCTGAGGCGCCATGGACGTCTGTCCCACACCCAGATTTCGGAAGCGACCGGCCTTTCCTCGGCAACTGTCTCGGCGATCACCGCCGATCTCGAACGCCTTGCGATCATCGAGAAGAGCGAACAGCAGCCGGCGGCGGGGAGGGGGCGTCCGCGGGTGATGTTCGCGCAGCGGCGGGATTGCGGCTTCCTGATCGTCGTGGTGATCTCGTCCGACCTGATCCACTATTCGCTGGTCGACTATGCCGGAACCCTCCTCGACCGCTTCGCGGAGGAACGGCGGGAGATTTCGGCAGGCGCCTTCGCGGCGGCCATGACCGCGGCGCTGGAACGGGTGGTCGCCCGCTCGGGGATCGCAAGGGAGCAGGTACTGCTCGTCTCGTTCAGCAGCAAGGGGCTGGTCAGCCCCCTCGAGCCTCGTCTGGTATGGTCTCCGATGCTCGGCGGCCACGCGGTGGATTTCCGCGACTGCCTGGGCAAGGGGTGGAGCGCGAAGGCGGTCCTGAACAACGAGACGCTGCTTGTCGCACAGGCCCTGCGGCAGCGGCGGGGCAACAACCCCCCCGGTGCGCTCGCCGCCGTGTCGCTCGGACACAGCATCGGCCTCGGCCTTGCCAGGAGCGCAGCCGGTGGCGAATCGGAGATGTCCGCCCCGAATTTTGGCCACATGCTGCATATTCCCGGCGGCGCGCTGTGTCGCTGCGGCGCTCGCGGCTGCATCGAGGCCTATGCCGGCTTCTACGCGGTCCTTCGTGCCGCCTTCGAGGTGCCGCTCGATACGGTTCCCGCCAAGATCGTGCCGCTCGCGGAGGTCGACAAGATCGCCGCCCGGGCGCGCCAGTCGCATCGCATGGCGGGTTTTGCCTTCCGGCAGGCCGGCATCGCGCTCGGCAACGGACTGTCGCGGCTGCTCAGCCTTCACGGCCACATGCCGATCTACATCACCGGGCCGGGCATCCGTTACTACGATCTCCTGCGCCAGGGCGTCGAGGAAGGCCTGGCGCAGACGCAGGTGGTGAAGCTTTCCGGCATGCCCGCGATCGAAATCGTGCCGGATGAGCCGTCGCTCGTCTTCGAGGGCCATGTCGGGCTTGCATTTTCGATCATCGATCAGGATATCATCGGACAACGCGCGCCACTTCAGGCCGCCGGAGAGTGACGAGATGATCGACATCGACCACCCGTTTTACAGGCCGCTCTGGGCGCGCGTGCTGATCGTCGGCATCTGCTTCGCCTGGGCGGGGTTCGAATTCTATACCGGGGCGGCATTCTGGGGCGTGCTTGTCGGCGCGGCCGGCGTCTACGCCGCATACAAGCTCTTCTACGAATTCGGCCGCAGGCGGAGCAATCCGATGGATCAGGAAGAGCGCCAGTAAAGCTCCCTGATCGCCTGGTCGATCAAGAGGTTCGCGATCTTCATCCGCTGTGTGGCGTTGTCCCGGAAGGCCGCGGCGATCCGGTCCGGATGATTGTTTCTGGCGAAATGCCGCCGCTTTTCCGCCAGCGTCTCGGCAGTGTCCGCTGCCGTGATCGCGAGGTCCTCCGCGATCTCCCCTTCGCTCAGGCGCAGAAGATGGGCCGGCATGGCGGCCGGGACATCAGGGTCCGTCACGGTTTCGGGGGGGGCGTCATGCCGTGATGGTTCCGCAAAGGCCTCGAGATAGGCCTCCGCAACACTGGAGGAGGCGGCCGGGGAGGCTTCCGAGGTCGCCGCGACGAAGCTCGCGTTGAGGCCGGTGACGCGGAAGGCGGGGCTTGCCTCCGGCGGCTCGTCCTCAGCGCCTTCTTCCTCCAGCCGCGTGAGTACCGTCTGAAAAATCGATCGCCCGAACAGCATGTGCTTCCCTTCCGGCGCAGAAAAGCACGCAGAGGTGGAGCCGGGCTTGCGGCGGCTGGCAAATGGCGACCGACCCTCTATTTTCCGAAATGAACAGGAAGGTTTTAGCCGTCGACGCGAGAAAGAGGCGCGTCTCGCGCTGCCGGAGGAGGGCTAAGGGAGTCGTCATCGACTTCGAACATGTTCCATCCACTGCAACGGCTGAAAGTCCGACCTTCCTTGCGAGACAGAAGCGGCCAACGGCCGCTCGTTCCAGAACAACAGCAGGAGTCCTGACATGATCGTCACCATCAACCCCGCGACCGGAGAAGAGCTTGCTTCCTACCATCTGCATGACGATGCACATGTCGATGCAGCGTTGTCCGC
>DASUPM010000178.1:0-2594 GCA_036281095.1 Pseudorhizobium sp. | reverse complement strand
GACGGCAACCAGCCGAAGCTTCTGCGCACCCACACATCGCCGGTGCAGATCCGCACCATGGAGGCGCAGAAGCCGCCGATCCGCATCGTCATTCCGGGCAAAACCTACCGGCAGGATTCGGACGCCACCCATTCGCCGATGTTCCATCAGGTCGAGGGGCTGGTGGTCGACCGGAAGAGCCATGTCGGCCACATGCGCTGGATTCTGGAAGAATTCTGCAAGGCCTTCTTCGAGGTGGACAGCGTGACTATGCGCTTCCGCCCGTCCTTCTTCCCCTTCACCGAGCCGAGCTTCGAGGTGGACATCCAGTGCGACCGCTCCGGTCCGATCGTCAAGTTCGGCGAGGGCTCCGACTGGATGGAGATCCTCGGCTGCGGCATGGTTCATCCGAACGTTCTGCGCGCCGGCGGGCTGGACCCGGACGAGTACCAGGGTTTTGCCTGGGGGATGGGCCTCGACCGCATCGCCATGCTGAAATATGGCATGCCGGACCTGCGCGACTTCTTCAACGCCGACGTCCGCTGGATGAACCACTACGGCTTCCGCCCGCTCGACATGCCGACGCTGTTCGGCGGCTTGAGCGCGTAAGGGAGAGTGTCCACGCAATGCCGACGCTGTTGATCTGGCATGGGTACAAGTTCAGGTTCTATGCGTTGGACGTCGGCGAACCTCCGCACGTCCACATCGTCAAGGATGGCAAGTCCCTCAAGGTCTGGCTGAGGAGTTTGGATGTGGCGCAGAACAAGGGATATAGTGAGCAGGAGATTGCAAGGCTGCTCAAGGTGGCCGCAGAGCACCGCGATGAATGGATAGGCGTCTGGGATGACTTCTTTGGCCTTTGAAACCGACGAAATGCAGCCCGTTCGGGCTTGGTGCGCCGAGGGTGAGGTTCATGTTGCCCTTGCGGACGGACGTGTCATCGCAACGCCTGTCTGGTGGTACCCATTCCTCTCCGAACTCGACGACAGCGAGCTTAACGACATCGAGTTGATGTACGAGGGGATCTGGTGGACTGCCGTGGATGAGGGGATTTCGGTCAAGAGCATGTTCCTGGGCGTCAAGGGCCCCGGCGCCAAGGCACCTGAAAAAGCGGCCTGATCACACACGTTTTCTGATGATTTTGAGACGAGACACAAAACAATGAAATTCACGCTCTCCTGGCTGAAGGATCATCTGGAAACGGATGCTACGCTCCAAGACATCTGCGAGCGGCTGACCGCGATCGGGCTCGAGGTCGAGGACGTCGATGACAAGGCGGCCTACAAGCCCTTCGTCATCGCCAAGGTCGTCTCCGCGGAAAAGCACCCTTCGGCGGACCGGCTGAAGGTCTTGATGGTTGACGCTGGCGACGGAAAGCCGGTGCAGGTCGTCTGCGGCGCGCCCAATGCCCGCGCCGGTCTCGTCGGGGCCTTGGCGCGTCCCGGCACCTATGTTCCCGGCATCGACGTGACGCTTGCCGTCGGCAATATCCGCGGTGTCGAAAGCCACGGCATGATGTGCTCCGAAAAGGAGCTGGACATGTCGGACAATCACGACGGCATCATCGATTTGGCCGAAGATGCGCCGGTCGGTACCCCGTTCGCTTCCTATGCAGGCCTCGACGATCCGGTCATCGAAATCAATCTGACCCCGAACCGCCCGGACTGCACGTCGATCTACGGCATCGCCCGTGATCTCGCCGCGTCCGGCCTCGGCACGTTGAAGCAGCACGGCAAGCCTCAGTTCAGGACCGAAGGCGAAACCGAGATCGGTCTGAAGATCGTGCTCGACGACGAGCGGCTTTGCCCGGGCTTCGGCCTCCGTCTCGTGCGCGGCGTCAGGAACGTCCCGAGCCCGGCATGGATGCAACAGCGGCTGAAGGCGATCGGTCTTCGCCCGATCAACGCACTGGTCGACATCACCAACTACATGACCTTCGACCAGGGCCGCCCGATGCATGTCTTCGACGCTGCCAAGGTGAAGGGCAACCTCACCGTGCGCCGGGCGCTTGAAGGCGAAACCGTGCTGGCGCTCGACCAGCGGGAGTACAAGCTCGGCCCGAACAACGTCGTCATCGCCGACGAGAACGGCGTCGAGTCGATCGGCGGCATCATGGGCGGCGAGCATTCCGGCTGCGACGAGAACACCACGGACGTGCTGATCGAATCGGCGCTGTGGGACCCGATCAACATCGCCAAGACCGGCCGCTCGCTCGGCATCATCACCGATGCCCGCTACCGCTTCGAACGCGGCGTCGATCCGGAATACATGGTGCCCGGCCTGGAGCGGACGACGGAACTGGTTCTCCAGCTTTGCGGCGGCACGGCAGCGGAAGCGAAGGTCGTCGGCTACAGGGGCTATCAGCCGAAGGTCGTCGATTTCCCGACTTCCGAGGTGAAGCGCCTGACCGGTCTTGACGTGTCTCCCGAGGAAAGCCGCGAGATCCTGGTGCGCCTGGGCTTCGGCGTGAAGGGCGAAGGCAGCCGCCTTTCGGTGACGGTTCCCTCGTGGCGTCCGGACGTCGACGGCAAGGCCGATCTCGTGGAGGAGGTCATGCGCATCCACGGGGTCGATCAGATCCTGCCGGAGCCGATCGACAACCTCGGCGCCGTCAA
>DASUPM010000177.1:0-8883 GCA_036281095.1 Pseudorhizobium sp. | reverse complement strand
CCCTCCCACGCGGTCAGCGTGGTGAGCGGCATGGCCGCCGCCTCGGGAAACGAGAGGTTCCTCGGCTTCCTGCCGACGATGCGCTCGTCGACCAGATGAAACTCGGCATTGGTGCCTTGCCGGTTGATCGCGCCCGCGTAGTAGACCTCGTCTCCCGGCTTGAAGAGCGTTGCCTGCGGCCCGACGGCCTTCACCACCCCGGCGGCGTCATAGCCGAGCACCCGGTGCTGGCCCGGCTCCACCTCGGCGGAGGCCCGGACCTTTGTGTCAACGGGATTGACGGAAACCGACCGGATCTCCACGAGAAGGTCCTGGCCACTCGCCTCCGGCATCGGAAGATCGATGTCGATCAGAGAGGTTTCGGCAGCGATGGGCTGTGGAATGTTGAAGCCGACGGCACGCATGAAAGTCTCCTTCGTTCGTTGCGTGCCCTTTAGATGCCGCCTATGGTTCAAAGCTGCAAGAATGCACATTTTTGGCCATTAGTACCAAAAAGGATACCGTCGATGTCCCGTCCCCGCGAGAAACTGACGAGCAATTTTCCCGGCTGTCCGGTGGAGTCCACGTTGAGTTTCCTCGACGGCAAGTGGAAGGGCGTCATCCTCCATCACCTGCTCACGGAAGGCACGCTGCGCTTCAACGAACTCCGGCGGCGGATACCTTCGGTTACGCAGCGGATGCTGACGAAGCAACTGCGGGAGCTGGAAGAGGCTGGTCTCATCTCGCGCACGATCTTTCCCGTGGTGCCGCCGCGGGTGGATTATGCGTTGACGCCGCTCGGGCAGAGCCTCGAGCCGGTCGTCACGGCACTGCGCGTCTGGGGCAGCAAGCATGTTGTCTGCCGCAACGGCGAGAAGCATGTGGTGGCGCCGGAGGAACAGGCCGCCTCGAAAGCGGCCTGACGAATCAGCGGACGCCCTTCCTCTCCAGCGAGACCGAAACGAGGAAGACGCCGAAGCCGATCAGGGACAGTACTGCGCCGACATAGCCGGTCGCGGCGAAGCCGAATCCCCAGGAAATAACCAGCCCGCCCAGCCAGGCGCCGAGCGCATTGGCGATGTTGAAGGCCGAGTGGTTGGAGGCGGCGGCAAGCGTCTGGGCGTCGGCCGCGACGTCCATCAACCGCGTCTGCAGGGCCGGGCCGGGAGCAAAGCCGCAGCCGACCAGGAAGACGGTGATGTAGAGCGCCAGCGGGATATGCGCGAAGAGCGCAAAGGCGACCATGACGATCATGTAGAAGATCATCGAGCCGCCGATGGTGCCCCTGAGCGACAGATCCGCCAGCCGCGATCCGACGATATTGCCGACATTCATGCCGAGGCCGAAAAGCGCGAGGACGATCGACACGGTCGCCACCGGAAGGCCGGCGGTTTCCGTGGTGGTGGAGGCGATGTAACTGAATACCGAGAACATGCCTCCGAAACCGATCGCGGCGATGCCGAGCGTCAGCCAGACCTGTGTCTTGCCGAACGCCCCGAGTTCGCCGCGGATGCTCGCGCCCTCTCTCACCTTGTCCTTTGGCTGGAACAGGAAGACGAGGAGCACGGTGAGGGCTGCGATCGCCCCGACGAGCAGGAAGGCGGCGCGCCAGTTGAGCGCCTGGCCGATGATATTGGCAAGCGGAGTGCCGGCGAGCGTCGCGATCGTCAGCCCGAGCATGACGCGACCGACCGCCCGCGCACGTTTGTTCGGCGGCACCATGGACGCCGCCACGAGAGACGCAACGCCAAAATAGGCGCCGTGGGGCAGGCCGGTGATGAAGCGGAGCGCCGTGAAGCTCCAGAAGTCGGGTGCCAGCGCGCTCAGGACATTGCCGATCGCGAAGACCCCCATGAGACCGAGGAGAAGCATTCGTCGCGACACGCGGGCAGAAAGCACGGCAATGATCGGGGCTCCCACGACGACGCCGAGCGCATAGGCGCTGATCACATAGCCGGCCGCGGGAATGCTGACGCCATAGGTCGCAGCGACATCCGGCAGAAGGCCCATGATGACGAACTCGCCGGTGCCGATGCCGAAACCGCCCATGGCAAGGGCGATCTCGATGAGAAGTATCATGCTCGGGCTGAGCCGCGGCGCTGCGGACTGGGCAGACTCGCCTGCGTAAGACGCCGATATTGTGCTGTCGGTCATGAAAAGAGCCGTGATATTGGTAGATGCAGGTGCCGCGACCCATGCTGTCGGCGGCGAAGACGCAGCGGGCGTAGCACGCGATTGTGCGTTGCGGTAGAGGTCTTGCCGATGCATCTGTGGTGTAACGGAAAATTGAGCCGGGGCTTTCATGTGTTCCGCGGCAGCAACCTTTTCTCAACATGAACCGTTGTTAGCGCGGCATTTTCAGGGGAGTTCAATAGTCTGCCATGAAGCTCGTTGGCGTCTTCAACCGCGATGGCGGCACCTTCCGGACCACCGACATGGACGCCTACTGCGCCCATTCCGCCCGGACTTTTACCGATGCCGGACACTCCATCGAATGCCATGTCGTTGCCGGTAGTGATGTCGTCTCCACGATGGAGCGCGTCGCGGAGATGCCCGGGATCGATGGGTTGATCGCCGGCGGCGGAGACGGCACCATATCGGCGGCGGCAGGGATTGCCTGGCGGCATGGATTGACGCTGGGCATCGTGCCGGCCGGGACGATGAACCTTTTCGCACGCTCCCTGAAGCTGCCGCTCGACATCTGGCAGGTCCTCGATGCACTCGCCGACGGCCGGATCCAGCAGGTCGATATCGCAAGCGCCAACGGCCGCAGCTTCGTCCACCAGTTCTCAGCGGGGCTGCACGCTCGCATGGTGCGCTACCGCAACTCGATGACCTTCGCATCGCGCCTAGGCAAGATGCGTGCGAGCGCGCGCGCCGCGTTCGGGGTGATGCTCAACCCCCCGGAGTTTGAAGTGGAGTTCAACGTGGAGGGCCGGAAAGGTCAGCGCAAGGTTTCGGCCATCTCCGTCTCCAACAATGAGTTCGGTCCGGACCCGCTTCTGTATGCCAGCGATGTCACCGGCGGACATTTGGGCTTCTACACCGCTGATCCGCTGACCCCGGGCGGCGTGGCGCAGCTTGCGTTCGATATTCTCCGGGGCAGGCTGAAGGAGAACGCCTCCGTCACGGCAATGACGGCCTCGGAGGTCGAGCTGCACTTCCCGCGTGAGCGGCACGACGTGCGTTGCGTCATCGACGGGGAACTGCTGCCCATGGATCGCGACGTCCGGATACGGATCCATGCGGGCGAGCTGAAGGTTCTCGTTCCCGGCCAACCGGGTGAAGACGAGGAGGCCGGAAGCGGCATCTGACCGTCAGATGCGTGGCAGATAGGTGCGGTAATCGAAGTCGGACACGGCGCGGAGATGGGCGACCGCCTCCTTCCGCTTGGTATCGCCGAAGAGCGTTTGATAGCGTGCCCCGAAGATGTCGCCGATAAATGCGGAGGCCGAGAAGTCCTCCACCGCCGTCAGAAAGTCATGTGTCAGCCGCCGGGAACTCGCCGGCTGCTTTCCCGGTTCCGTGGCGGGCCCCGGATCGAGTGTGCTGTCCAGTCCCAGCAGCATTCCGCCGAGGATCGCCGTCAAAAGCAGGTGCGGATTGGCATCCGCGCCCGCGACCCGATGTTCGATCCGCGCGCTCGGTCCGTTCGTTTCCGGGATGCGGATGGCGGTGCCGCGATGGCCCGGCCCCCAGTCGATATCGACCGGAGCGAAGGAGCCCGGCTGGAAGCGCCGGTAGGAATTGGCGAAGGGGGCGAAAATCAACTGTGCGTCACGCATGGTGTCCAGCATTCCAGCGCAGACGGATTTGAGGAGGACGGGATCACCGCCCCTGGCGTCAAGGATGTTGTTGCCTGCGCGGTCGAGGATACTCGCATGCACGTGCAGCCCGGAGCCGGCATGGTCGGCATAGGGCTTTGCCATGCAGGTCGCCTTCAATCCGTGCCTGCGGGCGGCCTGCTCCGCGATCCGCTTCAGGTAGATGCAGTCGTCGGCGGCAGCCAGCGCATCGGGTCGGTGCAGCAGGTTGATCTCGAATTGCCCGGGACCGAATTCCGCGGTCGTCGCGTCGGCAGGCAGTCCTTGCGCCTTCGCCCAGAGCCGCACCGTCTGGAGGTAGTCGTCCAGCGCATCCACCGCCGCCATGTCGTAGAGCTGGAAGCCGTTCGGATCGCCGCGATAGGTCAGCCGTTCGGGCGGCCGGGGCTTTCCCGTTGCCCGCCAGTCGTCCTCGATTACGTAGAATTCCAGCTCGGTCGCGACCACGGGCGTCAAACCCCGTTCCTCGTAACGCTTCAGCATGGAGGCGAGAATGGCGCGCGGATCCATGAAGCTCGGCGTGCCGTCGAGCTCGTGCATGGTCGCCAGAACCTGTCGCGACCCTTCCGGCGCCCAGGGCATGGGCGTAAGGCTGCGGCGGTCAGGGATGCAGACACCGTCCGGGTCGCCTATCGTGAGTGACAGGCCGGTGATGTCGTCGTTGTCGTCGCCCCAGATGTCGAGGGATTGGGTGGAGGAGGGAAGCCTGACGCTCCCGTCCCAGACCTTCTTTTCGCCCTCAAGCGGAATCTGCTTGCCGCGAAGATCTCCGTTCATGCCGACGAGAAGGATCTCGATGCGGGGCAGGGCAGTCTCGTCGGCCATGGGAAAGGTTCTTTTGAAGGAGGTTGCGGAGCCTTGTTCCTAGCCGATAAGAATCGGCCAGACAATCTGAAGGCAGAGACCGCTTCATGACCGACACGCCCGCCCTTTCCAATCTTGGCGCGATCGACGCCGCGCACCATCTGCATCCCTTTTCCGACATGAAGAAGCTGAATGCCGCCGGCACGCGCATCATCGAGCGCGCCGAAGGCGTCCACATCTTCGACAGCAGTGGCCGGAAATATCTCGATGCCTTTGCCGGTCTTTGGTGCGTCAATGTCGGCTACGGGCGCAAGCGGCTCGCCGAAGCGGCTTACCGACAGATGCAGGAGCTTCCCTACTACAACACCTTCTTCGGCACGACGACGCCCGTGACGACGCTGCTCGCCCAGAAGATCGCGTCGCATACCGGGCCACGGCTGAATCGCGTCTTCTTCACCAATTCGGGCTCCGAGGCGAACGACACGTGGTTGCGCATGGCGCAGGTCTATTGGAAGGCGCTCGGCAAGCCGGACAAGACGCATGTGATCGCCCGCAGGAACGCCTATCACGGCTCGACCGTCGCCGGCGCGTCGCTGGGCGGGATGAAGTGGATGCACGAGCAGGGCAATCTGCCGATCGCCGGCATCTCGCACATCAACCAGCCCTACTGGTATGCCGAGGGCGGCGACCTGACGCCGCAGGAATTCGGGCTGAAGGTCGCCCGGGAACTGGAAGGCAGGATCGACGAGCTCGGCGAGGACAACGTCGCCGCTTTCGTCGCGGAGCCCATCCAGGGGGCGGGCGGGGTGATCGTCCCGCCGGAAACCTACTGGCCCGAGATCGCCCGCATCTGTCGGGAACGCAACATCCTGCTCGTCTGCGACGAGGTCATCTGCGGCTTCGGACGGCTGGGATCATGGTTCGGCCACCAGCATTACGGGGTGGAACCGGATCTCGCTCCGATCGCCAAGGGACTGTCGTCCGGCTATCTGCCGATCGGCGGCGTACTGGTGAGCGACCGTGTGGCCGACGTGATGCTGGAGGAGGTCGGCGACTTCAACCACGGCTTCACCTATTCGGGCCATCCGACCTGTGCCGCGGTCGCGCTGGAGAATCTTCGCATCATCGAAGAGGAGGGGCTCGTCGAGCGCGTACGCGACGACATCGGACCTTATTTCGCCGAGGCGTGGAAGAGCCTCGAGGACCACGAGGTGGTGGGGGAGGCGGCGAGCGTCGGCCTGATGGGCGGACTGCAGCTCGCAGCCGACAAGGCCGTCCGCCGCCGCTACGCCAAGCCTGACGATGTCGGCGCTCTTGTGCGCAACCATTGCTTGGACAACGGTCTCGTCATGCGGGCCACCGCCGACAGGATGCTGGCCTCGCCGGCGCTGACCATCGCCAGATCACAGGTGGACGAGATGGTCGGGACGCTGCGCAAGGCCCTCGATCATCTGCGCGACACCGTCAGGGAGTAGAGGAGCCTTCGGGCGCCGCCGCGGGTATGTACCACGCATAGCCGAATTCATATTCCTCCCCCGGACGGCCGTAGTTGCGGGGAAGAGCGACCGTTCGCATTCCTGCCTGCCGAAGGGGGCCGTATTCCTCCTGCACGAACGCCTCGACCCCCTCGGGAAAGGACGCGAGGGGAGAGTCACGCCATTGCATCCAGACGATCACGACCGGCCGATCGGTGCTCGGTTGGATTGCCGGTCCGAAGTCTGTGTAGCTTGGCATCACCGCCGGCGTATGCGGAAACTGGATACGCATGTTCCCGGCGAGAGCGAGCTGGTGGCTGACCACCACGGAGGGCTCTCCGGCATCGGTCCTCACGGCCTCGGCGAATGCGTGCATGGGCGTGTTCAGGTAGCTGTACTCTCCGGACCAGCCCGCCGTCACGATCCGCAGGATGAGGATCGCGGGAATGATGACCATGATGCCGACGGAAATCTGGACGAACGTCTGGGCACCCCCCCTGATGTCGGTGCCGGCGGCATCAAGCTTGAGGCAGAGGTACAGGGGCAGGATCAGCAGATAGGGCGTCAGGTACCGGTCGCGGATCGAATCCACTCCGCCGGCGAGGATCACTAGGAGCAGGAGGAGCACGACGACGAGAAGCATCCGTTCGCAGAATCTCGTCCAGCGGTTGGATGCACGGAGGGCGCGCCGCCAGTCCTTGCCGAAGGAGACGGCGAATACTGCGACGGTAACGACGGAGAAGCCCACGGACGAGACGAGCAGCGTGAGGATGCCGCTCCCCACGCGCATCAGGTACGGGGTGTCCGACTCGCTGACCAGCTTGCCCATCGTGCGGCCGGTCGCGGCGCCGAGGTTATCGAGGAACCACAATCCGTGCGGCAGCGTGACGGCGAGCGCCACCGCGGCCGTGATCAGCAGTCTCCAGTCGAACAGCCGCTTGCGCATGTCGGCGTCGGCAAGCAGAGCTAGAAGCGTCGCCGCCGGCAGCAGCACGAAATTGTACTTCGCGGTCATCCCGATGCCGATGGCCAGGCCGGTCATGGCGTAGGCAAGGAGCGAGGGGCGCTCCACCGTACGCACGATGGTGAAGATGAACATGCAGCTCGCAAAGATTACCGCCACGGTATGCGTCAGATCGCGCTGCGCTTCGAAACCCACCTGGGGGATCGTCAGAAGCCCGAGCGGAACGAGCATCGCCAGCGACTTGCGGCCGATCAGCTGCCAGGCGGCGAGGCCGAGGAGCAGGTAGCTTGAGAACAGCATGCTGTTCTTGACGATCGAAAGACTGAAAAGGGAGGAGCCGAGCGCGTCGGTCGCCAGATACTGGACCCAGTTGTAGAAGGGCGGCTGGCTGTCATAGCCCACCGCCAGCCATTGGGCGAGGAAGATCTGCTGGGATTCGTCGAGTTCAAGTGCGTGCGGCAGCGACAGGCGCACCGCGATTTCGAGGATGAAATAGACGGCAAGGAGCGCGAAGACGCGAGCGGGGTTCCGCTCCAGCAGTCGGAACATCAGCCTTCCTTCTGGTAGGTCTTCCGGACGACGTAGGTCGAACCGTCGGTCTCCGTTCGCGTGATCAGTTCGCCGAGAATGCCCGTGGTGATCAACTGCAGCGACGACAAGAACAGCATGACGCCGACGAGCAGCAGCGGCCTCGTGCCGATATCGTTGCCGAAGGCGAACTTGTCGACGGCGAGATAGAAGAGGATCAGGCCGCTGATGACGCCGGTGAAAAGGCCGATCGTTCCGAAGAAGTGGCCCGGCCTGTTCCTGAACCGCATGAAGAACAGCACCGACAGCAGATCCAGGAAGACGCGAATGGTGCGTGAAATGCCGTACTTGGACTCGCCGAATTGTCTCGGATAGTGCGCGACCACCGTCTCGCCGATCCGCGAACTCGGAACGACGCTCGCGACCCATGCCGGGATGAAGCGATGCATGCCGCCCATGATCCTGATCTGCTTGATCACGGAGGAGCGGTAGAGCTTGAGGCCGCAGCCGTTGTCGTGAATGCGCACTCCGGTGACCTTGCCGATCAGCCGGTTGGCGAAGAAGGAAGGGACCTTGCGGAGCACGAACGCATCCTGGCGCGCCTTGCGCCATCCGGCGAGCAGGTCGAGGTTGCGTTCCTCCAGTTCCTGGATCATCCGCTGGATATCGTACGGGTCGTTCTGCAGGTCGCCGTCCAGCGTGGCGATATACTTGCCACGGGCCGCGTCGAACCCTGCCTGATAGGCGGCCGCCTTGCCGAAATTGCGCTGGAATTCGACGATCCGGAGTTCGAGGCCTTCCCTGTCGAAGAAGGAGCGGGCATGGAAAAGCGTCTTGTCGGTGCTGCCGTCGTCGACGAGGAGAAGTTCCCAACGCTTGCCGAAGGTCTTCAGCGCATCCTGTATGCGCTCGATGAGGAGGCTGATGCTTTCCTCTTCGTTGAAGACGGGGACCAGAACCGTGAGTTCCAGCCCTTCCTCCAGGGGTGCCTGCGACGAGAAGGCTGTGACATTTTCCTGCAAGTTCGTACCCCTGAGATTCCGGTCGTCCGGAGGGTCTGTTATACGACTTGCCGAACATCCGCAATTGGAGAGGCCCTGAACCGATGACATCGTCCGCCCGCGCCGACCGGCGCAGCTTCTGGGCCAGATACAACGTCGCGATTGTCGCCTTTCTTTGCGTGATCCTCTACATTCTCTTCGTCCAGTACATGTTCGGCTGGCGGTCGGTGCTCGGCGTCTGGAGAAGCGTCGGCCTGTTGCCCGTCGCTTCGGCCCTGCTTCTGCTCGTCTCCACCTATCTTGTCCGG
>DASUPM010000176.1:0-3899 GCA_036281095.1 Pseudorhizobium sp. | reverse complement strand
GAGAATGAATGTCCACGTCACGACCGGCGGCTACGCCGAGCGTTCGATATCGATCATCCATGAGTTGAAGCATCTGGAAGGGCCGATGCTTCCTATCCTGCATGCGCTTCAGGAGGAGTTCGGCTTTATCCCCGAGGAGGTGAAGCCGGTGATCGCGCGGGAGCTCAATCTCTCCCGGGCGGAGGTTCACGGTGTCGTCACCTTCTATCACGATTTTCGCCATGCGCCTGCCGGGCGGCATGTCCTGAAGCTCTGTCGTGCGGAAGCCTGCCAGTCCATGGGAGCCGACGACGTCGCGGACCACGCCCGCCGCCTGCTCGGCATCGATTTCCACCAGACCACGCTGGACGGCTCGGTCACTCTGGAACCCGTGTACTGTCTCGGTCTCTGCGCCTGTGCGCCCGCAGCGATGCTGGACGGCCAGGTCCATGGCCGCGTCGATGAGCACTGTCTGACCGACCTCGTCGCGGAGGCACGCCGATGACCGTTACCATTTTCGTCCCCCGGGATGCAGCCGCTCTCGCTCTGGGCGCGGACAAGGTCGCCAAGGCCATTGCCGACGAGGCTGCGACGCGCGGGATCGACGCAAGGATCGTACGCAATGGATCGCGCGGGATGTTCTGGCTCGAGCCGCTGGTCGAGGTGCGGACCGAGCGGGGCCGTATTGCCTACGGCCCGGTCAGGCCCAGCGACGTTCCCGGTCTCTTCGATGCAGGCTTTATCGATGGCGGCGATCATCCTCTCTGTCTCGGGCTGACGAAGGAAATTCCGTTCCTTCGTCAGCAGACGCGCCTGACCTTCGCCCGCTGCGGGGTGACCGATCCGCTTTCCCTCGACGATTACCGACACTACCAGGGTCTGAAGGGACTTGAACGGGCGTTGGCCATGTCACGGCCGCAGGTGGTGCAGGAGGTGACGGACAGTGGTCTGCGCGGGCGCGGCGGAGCGGGCTTTCCGACCGGCATCAAATGGAAGACGGTGGCGGATGCTCCCGGTCCGCAGAAATACATCGTCTGCAATGCGGACGAAGGCGACAGCGGCACCTTTGCCGACCGGATGATCATGGAGGGCGATCCCTTCGTGCTGATCGAAGGGATGATCATTGCCGGTATCGCGACCGGCGCTACCAAAGGCTACATCTACACGCGATCGGAATATCCGCACGCGATAAAGACCATGAACGAGGCGATCGGGATCGCCCGCTCAACCACCATTCTCGGCCCGTCGGTCATGGGCTCTGCCCATGCCTTCGACATCGAGGTGCGCGCCGGTGCCGGCGCCTATGTGTGCGGCGAGGAAACCTCGCTCTTGAATTCACTGGAAGGAAAGCGCGGCATTGTTCGCGCCAAGCCGCCGCTTCCCGCACTGCAGGGGTTCCTCGGTTGCCCCACGGTGGTCAACAACGTGATTTCGCTTGCTTCGATCCCGGTGATCCTTGACCGGGGCGCTGCCTTTTATCGGGACTTCGGCATGGGTCGGACGCGCGGCACGATCCCGATCCAGATCGCCGGCAACGTCAAGCATGGCGGCTTGTTCGAGACGGCCTTCGGACTGACCCTCGGCCAGATCGTCGAGGCGATCGGCGGCGGAACGGCGACCGGCCGCCCGGTGAAGGCCGTGCAGGTCGGCGGGCCGCTGGGTGCCTATTTCCCTCGGGCGCTCTTCGATACGCCGTTCGACTACGAGGCTTTTGCCGCCAAGGACGGGTTGATCGGCCATGCGGGCGTTGTGGTCTTCGACGACCGCGCCGACATGCTGAAGCAGGCGCGGTTCGCGATGGAGTTCTGCGCCATCGAAAGCTGCGGCAAGTGCACGCCCTGCCGGATCGGCTCCACGCGCGGCGTCGAGACCGCCGACAAGATCGCGCTCGGCATCGAACCGGAGAAGAACAGGGCGCTGCTGGCAGACCTCTGCAACACGATGAAGTTCGGCTCTCTCTGCGCCCTGGGGGGCTTCACACCCTATCCGGTGATGAGCGCGATGACGCACTTCCCGGAGGATTTCGCTCCCACCCCCCTCGTTGAAGCGGCGGAGTAAGACAATGTCCCTGATCCACGAAATCGACTACGGCACGCCGGCCTCCCGCTCCGAGACGATGGTCACGCTTACCATCGATGGTCGCGAAGTCACGGTTCCGGAAGGCACCTCGATCATGCGGGCGTCGATGGACGCCGGCATTCAGGTGCCGAAGCTTTGCGCCACGGACATGGTGGACGCCTTCGGCTCCTGTCGGCTCTGCCTCGTGGAGGTGGAGGGCAGGAACGGCACCCCCTCCTCCTGCACCACTCCCGTGGCACCGGGACTGGTCGTTCATACGCAGACCGAGCGGCTGAAGCAGATCCGCAAGGGTGTCATGGAGCTCTACATCTCCGACCACCCGCTCGACTGCCTCACCTGTGCTGCCAACGGCGACTGCGAGCTGCAGGACATGGCGGGCGCGGTGGGCCTGCGGGACGTCCGCTACGGCTATGATGGCGACAACCACGTGCGCGTTCGCAACCATGGCGAAATCAACGCCAAATGGATGCCGAAGGACGAGTCGAACCCCTATTTCACCTATGACCCGTCCAAGTGCATCGTCTGCTCGCGCTGCGTGCGGGCCTGCGAAGAGGTGCAGGGCACCTTTGCGCTGACGATCGAGGGGCGCGGTTTCGACAGCCGCGTCTCGCCCGGCATGCACGAACATTTTCTGGATTCCGAATGCGTCTCGTGCGGCGCCTGCGTCCAGGCCTGCCCGACGGCGACGCTGACCGAAAAGTCGGTCATCGAGATCGGCCAGCCGGAGCATTCGGCGGTGACGACCTGCGCCTATTGCGGCGTCGGCTGCTCCTTCAAGGCTGAAATGCGCGGCGAAGAACTGATCCGCATGGTCCCGTACAAGGACGGCGAGGCAAACCGCGGCCATTCCTGTGTGAAGGGACGCTTCGCCTGGGGCTATGCGACACACAAGGACCGCATCCTCAACCCGATGGTTCGCGAGAAAATCACCGACCCATGGCGGGAGGTGAGCTGGGACGAGGCGTTCGCGCATGTCGCTTCGGAGTTCAGGCGGCTGCAATACCAGTATGGCCGCGGGTCGATCGGGGGCATCACCTCATCGCGCTGCACCAACGAGGAAACCTTTCTCGTGCAGAAGCTGATCCGCGCCGGCTTCGGCAACAACAACGTCGATACCTGTGCCCGCGTCTGTCATTCGCCGACCGGATACGGCCTCGGCCAGACATTCGGCACGTCGGCCGGCACCCAGGATTTCGATTCCGTCGAGCATTCCGACGTTGTCGTGGTCATCGGCGCCAACCCGACGGATGGCCACCCGGTCTTCGGCTCGCGGCTGAAGAAGCGGCTGCGGCAGGGAGCGAAGCTGATCGTCATCGATCCGCGGCGGATCGATCTCGTCAAGACGCCGCATGTGGAGGCCGCCTACCATCTGCCGCTGAAGCCCGGAACGAACGTGGCAGTGATGACGGCGCTGGCGCATGTGATCGTCACCGAAGGCCTGTTCGACGACGCTTTCATCCGCGAGCGCTGCGATTGGTCGGAGTTCGAGGACTGGGCCGCGTTCGTCGCGGAGCCGGCCCACAGCCCGGAGGAAACGGAGAAGTTCACCGGCGTGCCGGCAGAGCTGGTCCGAGGCGCGGCGAGACTCTACGCCACCGGAGGCAATGGGGCGATCTATTACGGGCTCGGCGTGACCGAGCACAGCCAGGGCTCGACCGCCGTCATGGCGATCGCCAATCTTGCCATGGCGACCGGCAATATCGGCCGTCCCGGCGTCGGCGTGAACCCGTTGCGCGGCCAGAACAACGTGCAGGGCTCGTGCGACATGGGCTCGTTTCCGCATGAGTTGCCGGGCTACCGGCACATCTCCGGCGACGCGGTTCGCGAGACTTTCGAGCAGC
>DASUPM010000175.1:0-4686 GCA_036281095.1 Pseudorhizobium sp. | reverse complement strand
GTCGTTGCGGGCCATTCGCAGCCCGGTTTCGCCGTTGGTGATCGGGGTCAGGACCGAATAAGCCAGATTATAGCTCATCTGCGCGAAAGCGAGGGTCAGGATCGAGAAGTAGATGCCGGAACGCCGCAGCGATACATAGCCGATCGCCAGCGCGAAGAGACCGGAAATGACGAGCGCAAAGACGATCGCAGGTAGGGCATTGAGGCTCAAGAGCTTGAAGGACCACATTGCCGCGTAGGAGCCGACCCCGAAGAAGGCAGCGTGACCGAAGGAGAGATAGCCGGTGAGGCCGAACAGGATGTTGAAGCCGATGGCGAAGATGCCGAAGATCATGAAGCGCTGCAGCAGGTCCGGATAGGCCGCCCCGAAGGGCGTGGCCAGGATCGGGAGCAGAAGAACGACAGCCGAGAAGCCCAGGAACAGGGCGAGGTCGTTGCGGGACAGGAAGTTCTTCATTTCAGGCCTCCATCATGCCGCGACGGCCCATCAGTCCGCGGGGAAGAACGAGCAGGACGATGACGGCGACGAGGTAGATGATGATCTGGTCGATGCCGGGGAAGATCGCCTTCACCTGGGTCATCGATGCAAAGGATTGCAGGATGCCGAGCAGGAAGCCCGCAGCGACTGCTCCGGGAAGAGAGCCCATGCCCCCGACCACGACGACGACGAAGGAGATCACCAGGAAGTCCATGCCGAGCGTGTAGTTCGGCGGCAGCAGCGGCGTGTACATGACACCCGCCATGCCGGCGACGACCGCGGCAATGCCGAACATGATGGTGAACCGGCGATCGATGTTGATGCCGAGCACGCCGACGGTTTCGCGATCGGCCATGCCCGCACGCACCACCATGCCGAAGGTCGTGAACTGCAGGAAAGCGAAGACCGCGCCGATGACGGCCATGGAAAACAGGAAATAGATCAGGCGCCAGAGCGGATAGGTGACCACACCGGCCTGCATGCCGAGCCAGACGCCAACATCGGCCGCTCCGCGCAGCGTGTCGGGCATGGGCTGTGGAATCGGATTCGGTCCGAAGGTCGCCTTGACGATTTCGCCCAGCACGATCGCCAGGCCGAAGGTGACGAGGATCTGCTCGGCATGCGGTCGCTTGTAGAAATGCTTGATCAGGCCGCGCTCCATCGCGATGCCGACGATCAGCATGACCGGGATTGCAAGCAACAGCGAGACCGGCACGGAATAGTTGACGAGCCAGGCGCCGAAATCACCGAACCAGGCCTGAACCAGCGGCTCGCGCACTTCCAGCGGCGTGCCCCACGGCGAAAGCTTCTCCGGATCGACCGTCACCGTCTGCAGCGTCAGCAACTGGCGGAATGCCACGGCACAGAAGGCGCCGAGCATGAACAGCGCACCATGCGCGAAATTTACGACGCCCAATGTGCCGAACACGAGCGTCAGCCCGAGCGCGATCAGCGCATAAGCGCTTCCCTTGTCGAGCCCGTTGAGGAATTGCAGAAAAAGCATTTCAAACATGGCTGGCCTCCCGGACCGCCGCCTTCGTGTCATGTGATGCCGGCTCCGTCGCAACGCGACGGAGCCGGTGGTCGGCGAGACGGGCTACTTGCACTGCGGCACGGGCTCTGCCGGACCGAGTTCGCCGCCAAACATTGCCGGGTCGTAGGTGGTTACATCACGGCCGACTTCCTTCACGACGTTCAGCACGTCGAACTGGCTGGTCGGGTTCTCGTTGCCGCGGACGACAAGCACCGACTTCATGCACTGGTGGTCTTCGGCACGGTAGAGCGTCGGACCGTTACCCATGCCGTCGAACTCGAAGCCTTCCAGAGCCTTGATGACTTCCGGCGGATAGAAGGTTCCGGCCCGCTCCACGGCATCCGCATAGAGCAGCGCCTGGACATAGGCCGTATGAGCGGCCTGCGAGGGCGGCGTACCGTAGGCCGCGCCGAAGGACTTCGTGAAGGCCTTCGATCCTTCGTCCTGCAGGTTCCAGTGCCAGTTGGAGGTGCCGAAGATGCCCTTCACGTTTTCGCCGGCACCCTTTGCCATCAGCTCGGAGATGAGCGGCGTCACGATCTCGAACTGCTTGCCGTTGACCTGGCGGTCGCGCATGCCGAACTGGACGGCCTGGGTCAGCGAGTTGACCATGTCGTTGCCGTAGTGGTTCAGGATCAGCACGTCCGCACCGGAATTCAGCACCGGCGTCAGGAATTGCGAATAGTCGCCGGCGCCCAGAGGCGTCCGTACGGCCTGCACGGTTTCCCAGCCGAGAGCCTCCGTCGCAGCCTTGATCGATTCTTCTTGCGTCCAGCCCCAGGTATAATCGGCGGTCAGGTGGTAGGCGCGGCGCTCGTTGCCGTATGCTTCGCTGAGGACCGGCGCAATCGCGATACCGGACTGGTACGCGTTGAAGAAGTGCCGGAAGCCGTAGCGGCGCTTGTCCTTGCCGGTGGTATCGTTGGAATGGGTCAGGCCCGCCATGAAGACGACGCCCATTTCCTGGCAGAGGCTCTGCACCGCAATCGCCTCGCCGGACGACGAACCGCCGGTGATCATGACCGCACCGTCGCGTTCGATCATGCGGGTGGCACCCGCGCGAGCCACGTCGGACAGCGTCTGGCTGTCTGAAGTGACGAACGCCACCTTCTTGCCGAGAATCCCGTTCCCCTTGAGCGCGGACGGCTTCAGAACGTTGAGGAGGCCTCCATCACCCTCTCCGTTAAGATGCTTGATGGCGAGTTCGTATGCCTTCTGCTCGTCGGCGCCTTCCTCGGCATAGGTGCCCGTCAGCGGCAGGTTCAACCCGAAGGTCACCGTATCGCCCGTTGGATTGTTGCAGAATTCCTGCGCCCACGCTCCGCGTGAGAAGACCAGCGGCGCGACACCCGTAGCCAGGATGCCGGCCAGGCCGGTCTTGATGACATTGCGGCGGCTGACGCCGCGCTTGATCGTGCTCATATTCTCCTCCTCCTCCTTCGTAACGGAAAGCCGTCGAATGAAGGGCTCTCCGCCTTCATACTATCCGGAAGCATTTACAGCCGAGCAATATGCTATTGTTACTTTTGACAAATTCTGTAAATCATTGAACATCGCCGCCGGATATGCTGTCAACACATTGACAGGAAGAGAGATGTACGCACCCATCGGCCTCAGGATCAGCACCCGCCGCAAGGCTCTGGCCTTGTCGCAGGCCGCCCTCGCTCGCGCCGTCGGCGTATCGCCGAGCTATCTCAACCTGATCGAAGCCAACAAGCGGCAGGTAGGCGGTTCACTGCTGCAGCGGATCGCCCTCGAGCTGGGCATAGGCCTTGAGGAACTGACCGGGGAGGCGGAGCACAGGCTCATGCACGAGCTTATCGAAGCCTTCGCCGACCCGGCGCTGGCGGGAAGCAACATGGGCACGGAGCAGGCGCGCCTGCTGGTTGCGACCAATCCTGCCGTCGCACAGGTGATCGCAAGGCTTTATCGCGCCTATGCGGCAGCGATGACGAGCGCCGAGGCTTATGCAGACAGGCTGCGCGCCGACCCGATACTGTCGCAGCTTCTGCATCAGGTGCTGTCCAGCATCACCGCCATCCGTTCGGGAGCCGAAATCCTCGAAGCCGTGCCGGACCTCACCCCCGAGGACCAGCAACGCTTCCTGGGGTCGATCAATCGCGAGACCCGCGGCCTCGCGGCTGTGGCGCGAAATCTGATCGGCCAGTTCGACCAGACCTCCAGCAGCGGCAGCTTCGCATCTGCGCGACGGGAGGTCGATGACATGATCTTCGCTGCACAGAATCATTTTCCAGCATTGGAAGAGGCTGCGGCTGCACTGCGCAGCAGCATAGACCGCGCGGGGCCGTTCGGTGAGGCCACCATGACGGCGCTGCTCGAGCGGGACCACTCCATTACGGTTCAGCGCTCCGCGGAATCACGAGGGTCGCAGGCCTTCGGCTACGACGCGCCGACGCGAACCCTGTGGTTCCGCAATACGGTCCCGCGTTCGACGCGCCAGTTCCAGATGGCACGTCTCATCGCCGAACTCAGTTGCTCCGGCCTGCTGGATGAAACCCCGCAGGTGCTGTCCCTGGTCTCGGCCCTCGCCAAGCGCGGGGCAAAGCGGTATCTCGCCGCCTACATCGCCGGTGCCGTCCTGTTTCCCTATGAGCCGTTTCTGGCCGACGCACGGATGCTGCGATACGACGTGGATGCGCTCAGCGAGCGCTACGACGCCAGTTTCGAGCAGATAGCCCACCGTCTGGTTACACTGCGTCGCCCCGGCGCCGCAGGGGTTCCCTTCGGCTTCCTTCGGGCGGACCCCGCCGGTCGCCTTTCGAAGCACTTTCCCCTGCCGGGCCTGCTGCTGCCGAACAGCGGACATGCATGCCCCCTCTGGGCCATCTATGCCGCCTTCCGCGCACCCGGACATCTGGTCCGGCAGGTCGCCCGCTTTTCCGATGGTTCCCGCTTCCTTTTCGTGGCCAAGGCTGTTCCGCGCAGAAGCTCGGGATTTGCGGATTACGCGCCGCCGCATTCCGTACTGCTTATCACCAACGTTCTTCATGCCGACGATACCGTCTACGGGGATGGTCTGAACCTCGCCGATTCCCGCTTCGACGTCCCCGTCGGTCCGACCTGCCGGTTGTGCACGCGCGGTGATTGCGGCAGCCGCCAGGAGGAACCATGGTCGCCGGGCGGGGAGGAACCGCCTCCTACGCTGGTTTAGAGCA
>DASUPM010000174.1:0-10220 GCA_036281095.1 Pseudorhizobium sp. | reverse complement strand
ATCCCGGCCTGATTGCACGAGGCCGGGATTTTCGGTTGTCGATGATGCCGCCGCTTAGCTGTCCAGGAACGAACGCAGCTTGCGGCTGCGGCTCGGATGCTTGAGCTTCCTCAGCGCCTTTGCCTCGATCTGGCGGATACGTTCGCGGGTAACCGAGAACTGCTGGCCGACCTCTTCGAGGGTATGGTCGGTGTTCATGCCAATGCCGAAGCGCATGCGCAAGACACGTTCTTCGCGCGGCGTGAGCGAGGCCAGCACGCGGGTGGTTGTTTCGCGCAGGTTCGCCTGGATGGCCGCGTCGATCGGCAGAAGCGCGTTCTTGTCCTCGATGAAGTCGCCGAGATGTGAATCCTCTTCGTCACCCACCGGTGTTTCGAGCGAGATCGGCTCCTTGGCGATCTTCAGGACCTTGCGGACCTTTTCGAGCGGCATGGCGAGCTTTTCGGCCAGTTCTTCCGGCGTCGGCTCGCGACCGATCTCGTGCAGCATCTGGCGCGAGGTACGGACGATCTTGTTGATCGTCTCGATCATGTGTACCGGAATGCGGATCGTGCGGGCCTGGTCGGCGATCGAACGGGTGATCGCCTGCCGGATCCACCAGGTGGCATAGGTCGAGAACTTGTAGCCGCGACGGTACTCGAACTTGTCGACCGCCTTCATCAGGCCGATATTGCCTTCCTGGATGAGATCGAGGAACTGCAGGCCGCGGTTCGTATACTTCTTGGCGATGGAGATAACGAGACGAAGGTTCGCCTCGACCATCTCTTTCTTGGCGATACGCGCCTCGCGCTCGCCCTTCTGGACCATCGAAACGATGCGCCGGAACTCCGCGATGGAAATACCGGTCTCGGTCGCCAGGTTCTGGATCTCCTGGCGGATCTCCCGGATCGTCTGGTTCTCTTCCTTGGCGAATTCCTTCCAGCCGCGGGCGGACAGGTTGGAAATCGACTTCATCCAGTTCGGATCGAGCTCGGCGCCCTGATACTGTTCGAGGAAGCTGTCGCGCTTCACGCCGTAGGATTCGGCAAGACGCAGCAGGCGCCCCTCGTTCTGCATCAGGCGCTTGGAGATGTCGTAGAGCTGCTCGACGAGACTGTCGACGCGGTTCTGGTTCAGCGACAGCGACTTGACCGCCGTGATCAGCTGATCCTTGAGCTCCTTGTAGCGACGCTCCTGGCCGGACGACAGCGTGCCGGTGCAGGACAGACGGGCTTCCACCTGCTGGTCCTGCAGCTTGCGCAGCTTCTTGTAGGTATCCGCAATCGTGTCGAGCGTTTCCATGACCTGCGGCCGCAGTTCCGCTTCCATGGCGGCGAGAGACAGGCTCGACTCGTCGTCGTCCTCTTCTTCCTCCTCGACCGGCATCTCGCCGCCGACGGCGGTGATGTCGTCGTCATTGGCGGCAAAACGCGTCTTGCGGGCCTTTTCCTTTTCTTCGGCAGCCTTGCGGTCGGCCTCGATCTTCTCCGGGCTCTGGAACTGCGGCGCAGCCTTGGCCTCCGGACCGGAATAGGTCGTTTCGAGATCGATGATCTCGCGCAGAAGCGTGGTACCTTCGTTCAGTTCGTCGCGCCAGATGATCAGCGCCTGGAAGGTCAGCGGGCTTTCGCAGAGCCCGGCGATCATCGTTTCGCGGCCGGCCTCGATGCGCTTTGCGATGGCAATTTCGCCCTCGCGCGACAGAAGTTCGACGGAACCCATTTCGCGCAGATACATGCGCACCGGATCGTCGGTACGGTCCGTCGGTTCCTTCTTCTTCGCGGTCGCGAGCGCCGTGCTCGCCGTTGGCGCGATCTCGCCGCCTTCGCTCTCGCCGTCACCGTCGTCGGAATCGTCGTCGTCGGACGACGCTTCTTCCGCCTCGTCGTCCTCGACCACGTTGATGCCCATGTCGGACAGCATCGACATCGTGTCTTCGATCTGCTCGGACGTCACCTCTTCCGAGGGCAGGACCGAGTTCAGCTCGTCCATCGTGACATAGCCGCGCTTCTTGGCGGCCTTGATCATCTTCTTGACCGCGTCGTCGGAAAGATCGAGAAGCGGACCGTCGGGCGTACCTTCGCGCTCGGTCTCGACTTCTTCGTTTTCTTTGACTTTCGTTGCCATGTATTATCGCTTTCCCTGAACGCCACCCCGCCGCGGTGGCCGTCGGCTCAGGCTTGAAGGCCCAGCCGCAAATCAATGTTCAACACGTACGGAATGATCTTTAATTCCGGATTACCACTGCTGCAGCATACAGCTGCCATGCGCCTGTCTCGCAGGTCGCCGATCGTGGTCCGGTGCGCTTGACCCACTCCACCATTTCTGCCTGATGTGCTGATTCCCACAATTTAATGCTCCGTCAAGCTTTTCTGAGGCGAAAGGCCGCGGAAAAGTGGAAAAAGCCGTTCTACAGGGCTTTGAGGATACGCACACACGTTTCGGCCGATATGTAGGCAGTCCCCTTCCGGTGACAAGGGCCGAGGTCACCAATCTCCAATGCCGATCGATCCATGCACGCGCGTGCCGCCCAGTCTACGGTGATTCGCTCCGATCTAGCCATGCCCGATGGCGGCGCCCTTCACGCGGCCGGACATCACGCCGAAACCGTCGATGATGGCCTCCTGGTTCTCGAGCCGCGCAATCTCGAGCTGCACCTCCGACAATGCCCGCATCAGGGCGCCGGCGCGCTCCTCCTCGTCCGCGGCCGTTTCGGCGATCTCCCGCTCGAGTTCTATCTTCTGCCAGCGGAGCTCCTTGTTGCGGGAATGCAGCGCATAGGCCTGCCGATAGGCCTGCACGACATCCTGCAGGTCCGCCTCCGCGGTCGCCGTCCACAGGCGCGCATTGCGGATCTGCTGGCTCATCGTCGCAAGAAGATCCGAAAAGCCGTTCTCTTCGAGGTGCTCCCGCAGGCTCTCGCGGTCGAGCCGTGCACCGAGCTTGGCAGCGGCCGTGAGAAGGCACGACCAGAAGCGCTGCAAGTCGCGGTTCTCGAACTCAACGCCGGCGATCTCATCGTGGTCGTCGAGGAGAAGTTGCGGATGATTGACGACCGTCAGCGCCAGCACGCTCTCTCTCAAGCTCGTCTGGCGCGATGCCAAGGGCGCTTTCAGAAGTTGGTTGAGCTTGGCGCTGCCGAGAGTGCCTCTCTCCATCTCGGCGCCTGCCACCACATGATTGCCTAGATCACGTCCGCCCCTCGGAGAGTTGCCTTTGGCATTCCCCCCGCGGGGACCCAACCGCACGCGCCCGCCTTCCTGCCCACCACTGCCTCTGGCGCGCTGGAAGAAGCCGTTCAGCCGCTCGCGAACCTCCTGCTGGTAGTACCGGCGGACATTCTCGTCGGCGATCACCGAAACGACCTGCTTGAGCCGCGCTTCCAGTTCCGCCCGCTTTTCCGGCGTATCGAAACTGGCGCCGGCGGTTTCCCGCATCCAGATCATTTCCGCCAGCGGACGGGCCTCCGACAGGACCTTGTCGAACGGCGCCCGTCCCTCGTGCTTGACCAGATCGTCGGGATCCTTGCCTTCCGGCAGCAGCGCGAAGCGGACGGAGCGACCGGGCTTCAGGAACGGCAGGGCGAGATCCGCGGCGCGATTGGCGGCGCGCATCCCGGCACCGTCGCCGTCGAAACACAGCACAGGTTCGGCCGACATCTTCCACAGGAGGTCCAGTTGGTTCTCGGTGAGCGCAGTACCGAGCGGCGCCACGGCATTCTCCACCCCCGCCTGGTGCAGGGCGATGACGTCCATGTAGCCTTCGACGGCGATGACGGTTCCCGCCTCTCGCGCACCGGGCACTCCCTGGGAACTGCGCCGCGCCCGTGCGAAATTGTAGAGCACCTGCCCTTTGTGAAAGAGTTCGGTCTCGTTCGAGTTCAGATACTTGGCCGGTGCGTCGGGAGACATGGCGCGACCGCCGAAGGCGATCACCTTCTCTCGGGAGGACAGGATCGGAAACATGATACGGTCGCGGAAGCGGTCGTAGGAGACGGCGATACCCTCGCCGTGGACGACCAGCCCGCAGGCCTCGATCTGCTCGCGCGGCACGCCCTTGCCGGCCAGGAATTCCTTCAGCGCATTGCGGCTTTCCGGGGCATAGCCGAGCCGGAAGGTCTCGATCGTCCGCCCCGTCAGCCCGCGGTCGCGGAGGTATGACCGTGCCCGTGCACCCGCGGCGCTCTGCAACTGCTCCTGGAAGAAGGAGGTCGCAAGTTCCATGACATCCAGAAGCGTGGTGCGCTCTTTCTCGCGACGCTCCGCCTGCGGGTCCGGCTGCGGCAGAGCCATGCCCGCCATGTCGGCAATCTGCTGCACCGCTTCGGGAAAGCTCAGCCCTTCAAGGTCGGTGAGAAAGCGGAAGTGATCGCCGGAGACCCCGCAGCCGAAGCAGTGGTATCGCCCCTTGCGATCCTCGCAATGGAAGCTGGGGCTCTTCTCCCCGTGGAAGGGGCAACATGCCCAGTAGTCGCCGCGCGAGACATTGGTTTTCTTGCGATCCCAGGTCACGCGACGCCCCACGACCGCGGATATCGAAACGCGGTCGCGGATTTCGTCGAGAAAGCTGTTGGAGAAGCGCATCGTCACCTCGGATCAAACCTTCATATAGAAGCCCGGCCCCCGGAATGCTATCGCCGCACGAAGCGTTACCCGCTATCCACAGCTTGACGAAACATACATTTGTATGTACAGCTAGTACGAGCGCAGGACGTTGCTTTGCAGAAATCAGTCTCAAGGATGACCGATGGAAACAGAGCGATTTGTCGCGTTCGAATGGGACGAGGCCAAAAGAAGTGCCAATATTGAGAAACATGGCATCGACTTCTTTGCTGCATCTGCCGCGCTCTTGCGGCCGCACGCCGAAATTCGCTCCGACAGAAATGGAGAGGTCCGACTACTTGCTGTTTGTCCAGCGGCTTCCGGTCTCATAACAGTCATATATACGATGAGAGGAGAAAGCTGCCGGATCATCTCGGCTCGTGCGGCTCACATCAATGAACAAAGAACGTATCGTCAGATATTCGGCGGATGAGATCCGCCAGAGGATTGCCGAAGGTCACGATCGGACCGATTGGCACCGCGTGAACAGCATGACCGATGAGGACATCGAGCATGCTATGCGCGACGACCCCGACTGGGCGGGCTTCATGGATATCGATTGGTCGAGGGCAGAGGTCGTCATCCCGGTCCAGAAAAAATCTATCTCCATCCGGGTGGACGAAGATGTCATCGACTTCTTCAAATCGACGGGCAAAGGCTATCAAACCCGGATCAACGCGGTCCTGCGGCACTACATGCGCGAGCGGACGAGCAAACAAAAATAATAGGGCGGAGCCGAAGGGGTTCCGCCCTATCGTCACTAAAGGTCGTGTCGATTATTTCAGCAGGTCCTTGACCATGCCGGAGGCCTTGGCGAAGTCCATCTGGCCCGGATATTTTTCCTTCAAGGCGTTCATGCACTTGCCCATGTCGCGAAGCCCCTGGGCGCCGGTTTCGCTGACGACGGACTGGCAAAGCTGCCGCACCTTCTCTTCCGGCAGCTGTTCCGGCATGAAGCTCTTGATCACGTTGATTTCGTCGCGCTCCTGGGCGGCGAGCTCCGTACGGCCCGCCTCCTCATAGATGCGCGCGGACTCTTCCCGCTGCTTCACCATCTTCTGCAGGACCTGCATGATCTCGTCGTCGCTGACGGGATCCTTGCCGGCTCCGCGATTGGCTATATCGCGATCCTTGATCGCCGTCTGGATCAGTCGCACCGTGGACAGACGCCGGCTATCCTTTGCCTTCATCGCGTCCTTCATGGCATTGGCGAACTCGTCGCGCATCATCTTTTCGCTCCTTTGGAAAGGCCGCGGGCGGCTGGCCAATTGCGGCTTTTCCTTGTCAAACAGGCGGCTCTCATAGCCAAGCCTGCGCGGGCGATCAAATCAAATCAGCCAAGTCCCTGATATTGCAGGGTGACATATCCCCAGCAGAAAGAACGAGGCCGACATTGACCGCTTCACGCGCTTTGTCTATTTTCCGGCACCTGCACGAGATTTAGGTATTCAGGGCTGCCCGGATGTGCCGGCGCGCCCTTTTCTGCGACCATAGATGGCCCTGTTTCCTTGCTACTTCAAGTGGCTGGGTGGAGCGGGCGGAAGGATAGACATGACCGCGACATCCCCCTGGACAAGCAAGAAGCCCACCGCCCTCCTCGTCTTGGGCGACGGCACGGTGATCGAAGGCGTCGGGGTCGGGGCAACCGGCAAGGTCTGCGCCGAAGTCTGCTTCAACACGGCGCTCACCGGCTACCAGGAAATCCTGACGGACCCGTCATACCTCGGTCAGATCGTCACCTTCACCTTCCCTCACATCGGCAACATCGGCACCAATGAAGAGGATGTCGAGGACCTGACGCCGGCGGCCCGTCGCGGCGCCGTCGGCGTCATCTTCAAGGCCGACATCACCGAACCCTCCAATTACCGTGCGGCCCGGCATCTGGACGACTGGCTGAAATCACGCGGCGTCATCGGCCTCTCCGGAATCGACACCCGCGCCCTCACCGCCTGGATCCGCGAGAACGGCGCGCCGAACGCCGTCATTGCGCACGATCCGAACGGCGTCTTCGATATCGAGGCGTTGAAGGCCGAGGCCCGGGCCTGGGGCGGGATAGAGAACCTCGATCTTGCGAAGGAAGCGACGTCGGGCCAGTCGTCGCAGTGGACACAGACTCCGTGGGTCTGGAACGAAGGACACGGCGAAGCCGATCCCGACAAGGCGCGCTATCACATCGTCTGCGTCGATTACGGCGTGAAGCGCAACATCCTGCGCCTGTTTGCCGGCCTCGACTGCAAGGTGACGGTCGTCCCCGCCCAGACCTCGGCGGAGGACATCATGGCGCTCAACCCGGACGGCGTGTTCCTGTCCAACGGCCCTGGAGACCCGGCAGCGACGGGCGAATACGCGGTCCCTGTCATCCGCCAGGTCCTGGAGAAGGACATCCCGACATTCGGAATCTGCCTCGGCCATCAGATGCTCGGCCTTGCGCTGGGCGGCACCACCACCAAAATGCACCAGGGGCATCACGGCGGCAACCATCCGGTCAAAGATCACACCACCGGCAAGGTCGAGATCGTCTCGATGAACCACGGCTTCGCGGTGGATTCCGCCAGCCTGCCGGAAGGAGTCGAGGAGACGCATATTTCCCTGTTCGACGGTACCAACTGCGGCCTGCGCGTCAGTGGCAAGCCGGTCTTTTCGGTCCAGCATCATCCGGAAGCCTCCCCCGGCCCGCAGGACAGCCACTACCTCTTCCGGCGCTTCATCAACATGGTGCGGGAGCGCAAGGGCGAACCGGCGCTCGCGGAACGATAGCAGCACTTGAAAGGCCCGCTCCTCGCGGGCCTTTCGCTACCGGTGCCGGACCAGAAGGTAGAACCGGCCGCAGAGTAGCACCGCCGCCGCCCCAAGGCCGGTGACGAATCCGAACCACACTCCGGGGCCGCCATACCCCAGCGGGAATGCGAAGATCCAGGCACAGGCGAAGCCGATGGGCCAGTACGCGACCAGCGCGAGGATCATCGGCACGGTCGTGTCCTTCAGACCACGCAACATTCCGGCTCCGACCGCCTGCAGCCCATCGGCGAGTTGAAACACCCCTGCAATGACGATCAATCCGACGGCATAGTCGAGCACCGACTGCGCATCCGGCTTGCGGGTATCGAGGAAAAGCCCGCCGAGCTCCCGGGGCATAAGGGCGAAAAGAGTGCTGCCGCAAATGGAAAAGCAGAGGCTGACGACGAGAACCGAGATCGCGGCCCGCCTGACGTCGAGCATGTCGCCGCGGCCGAAAGCCAGCCCCACCCGGACCGTCGCAACCTGGGCGAGGCCGAGCGGGATCATGAAGGCGATGGAGGCCAGTTGCAGTGCGATCCCGTGCGCCGCAAGCTCCGTCGTCCCGATCGTCCCGATCAGGAGAGAGGCCGCGGCGAACAGGCTTGCCTCCGCCAGGATAGTGAAACTGATCGGAAGCCCCAGAACGACGTTCTCGCGGATCGCCCCCCAGTCGGCACGCCAGAAGCGGACGAACAATTCATACGCCTTCGTCTGGTCGCGACTCTCGATGTAGAGTGCCATCACGAGGCATCCGAGCGTGCTGGCGCAGACCGAGGCCACGGCCGCCCCGACGAGGCCCCAGGCGGGGGCCCCGAAGTTGCCGAAGATCAGCGCGTAGTTCAGCACCGCATTGGTGAGGAACATGCCGATCGTGACATAGAGAATGATGCCGCCCCGCTCCAGTCCGCTCAGGAAGCTGCGCATCACCATCAGCGTCAACGCGGGGAAGATCCCCCACTGGGCAACGCGCAGATATGCCTGCGCAAGCTCCGCCACATCCGGCTCCTGGCCGAGCTGGACGAGGATAGGTTGCGAGAACCACAGGACGGGCACCATCAGCACACCATAGGCAAGAACGACCCATATGCCCATGCGGACCGCGCGCCGCACCGACGTGACGTCACCCCGCCCGACCGCGTGCGCCACCATCGGCACAACGGCAGCGGCAAAGCCGGAACCAAAGATGAAGACGATGAAGAACATCTGGCTGGCCAGAACAACCGCCGCCAGCTCCGTCGTACCCAGCCAGCCCACCATGATCACATCGGTGGTGTTGATTGCCATCTGGGCGAGCTGCGCGCCGACAAACGGGATGCCAAGACTGATCGTCGACCGGAAATGGCTGTTCCAGCGACTGGTCTGTGCCTCAGCATCCACTGAAGGAGACTGGCTGGACATGATGATTCTCCAAACGAAAAGGCCGCTTCCGGGGGCGGATGAGAGGCGACCGGGGCGAGGTATAGAACAGCGGCCGGGATGGAACAAGCAGCAGCACCGGCGACGACATTATGCCGCCGATGGCGACCTTACGGGCACGATCCTGGTCGCCAGCACCACCACCCCGGCGAAGATGAATGCCGCAGCAAGCAGATAAGGCGCGCCGGCGAACTCCACCGGAGCAGCATTACCGGTGAACCCGCTGAAGACCTGCGTGAAAATCAGCGGTCCAATGATCGTCGTGATGCTGGTTATGCTGGTCATGGCTCCCTGCAACTCTCCTTGCGCGGACGGCGGCACCTTTGCGGCCGCAATGCTTCGCAGCGGCGGGTCCGCGATATTTTCTATGGTCGTCAGCAGGATGACCGCATAGACCATCCAGCCGTGCCAGGCGAAAGCATAGCCGACCAGGCCGATGCCGGCGAAGCTCAGGCCGAGGAGCGCGGTGCGCCACTCCCCCAACGCCGGCACGATCCGAGGCAGGACGGTTGCCATGACCACCGCGGCGCAGATCCCGAAAAGACCGAGAGAAAGACCGATCTCGCCTTCGCTCCATCCGTAGCGATAGGCAGAGACGAAGGACCAGACCGAGGGATAGACGGCGTGGGCGAGCCAGTAGAGGAAGAGTACGGTGAGCACCGGGCCGATCCCCCGATAATTGCGCATCTGCTTCAGCGCCCCGAGCGGGTTGGCGCGTCGCCAGTCGAACCGCCGACGGTGCCGTCGTGCCAAGGTCTCGGGCAGCAGGAACCAGGCCGCGACGAAGTTCACGAAGGACAGGGCGGCTGCACCGAAGAACGGCACTCGGGGGCCGAATTCGCCGAGCAGGCCGCCAATGACCGGACCGACCGTGAAGCCGACCCCGAACGCTATCCCGATCAGGCCGAAGTTCTTGGCGCGGTTCCCGTCGTTGCTGATGTCGGCGATATAGGCCGAACAGGTGGCGAAACTGCCGCCGCTGATGCCCGCCAGGACGCGGCCTACGAACAGCATCCAGTAGCCCGTGGCGATCGCGCAGATGAAGTTGTCGACGGCGAAGGTCAGCACGGAGAGCAGCAGGATCGGCCGGCGGCCGAAACGGTCGCTGAGGTTGCCGAGCAGCGGCGCGAAGAGGAACTGCATCGCAGAATAGATCAGCAGCAGCCAGCCGCCGTCCACCGCCGCATCGCTGACGCCGTCTCCCGTGAGTTCCTGAAGAAAGGCCGGCAGCACCGGCATGATGATCGCGATCCCGATGATATCGAGAAAGAGGATCATGAAGACGAGGAAAAGCCCCCGGCGTACGAATTTCGGATCGAGCATGACACGTCTCTCAGCAAAATCTTCTCCAGAAAGACGATCGTGTCGTCGGGCCGCCTACATAGCCGCCCGTGAAAAAGGAAACAATACGTGAACATTCAATGTTTTTGATTCAACCGACAAAGA
>DASUPM010000173.1:0-2170 GCA_036281095.1 Pseudorhizobium sp. | reverse complement strand
CCGCGCATCCCTTGCCGTCTCCACCACCGTCCGGTCGCAGATGGCAGCGGTCGGGCCGTAGCCGTGCACCGTGAGCGAACGGATGTCGTCAGCCCCGAAAGGCACCTGCGACTGCAAGGTCCTGATGCCGTCCAGGGTCGGAAAGATGTGGCCGCAGCAGCCGTGGTTCTTGAAGGTCATGCGGGCGATCGGGGTCCACTCGCCAAGTCCGGCGAGAGCCGCCTCCCAGTTGCCGGTGGTGTCGCTGGAGGCCGCCGCATAGCCGTGAGGCGCGTGCAGGCTGTCGAGGGAACCGGTGACACCGGCAGATGCCGCGAGGCCGGCAAGAACGCCCGCCTCGGCCGCATGGCCGCAATGAAGCGGCTTCGTGTTGCCCAGGCCCTGAAGGTTTTCCTGATGTCCACCGGCAAAGCTGGTGGAGATGGCGATGGCATGGGCGATCGTCTCGGCCGTCCCGCCGGTCAGCATCGCCGTGGAGACCGCCGCCCCGATCGTGCCAACGGTCGCGGTGATATGCCAGTCGCGATAGTGGCTCGGCTGGAGGGCGATTGCGACACGGCATCCGACTTCGTAACCGCCGATGACGGCGCGCCGGAAGGCGTCTCCGCTTGCGCCGATCTCCTGTGCCACGGCAAGCGCGGCGGAGATGGTCGGGCTGCCCGGATGATACCCTCCGTCGCGGAAGATATCATCGAACTCGGCAGTATGGCTCACCACCCCGTTGAGAAGGGCGGCATGCCTGGAGGTCCCAGTCGAGCCGTCGACATAGCTGATCGCCCGCCCCTCTCCTCGGCCCGAGGCCAGTGCCTTGGCCAGGAGCGGGCCCGGTCCGTCCAGGCAGCCCGGCAGCATCGCGCCGAACCAGTCGAGGATCGTGCGGCGGGTTTCCCAATCGACCTCGGCCGGGAGCGTACAGCCGTTCCAGTTCGCAGCGGCCTCAGCCAGTCTGATCAGAGGATTGCTCATGATTCCACCACTTCGAATTGCCTGGATCAGCCGCGCTTGAGCAGCAGGCCGCCGTCCACCGGAAGCAGCACGCCCGTCACGTATTTCGCCTCGTCCGAGGCGAGAAACACCGCGGCATTGGCCACATCCAAAGCCTCGCCCATGAAACCCATGGGCACAAGCGCGTCGCGTTCGGCGCGGATTTCCTCGCGGGTGCGCCCGGTCTCGGCGGCGCGGCGCTCGATCGCCATCGGGGTGTCGATCAAGCCCGGCACGATGACGTTCGCGCGCACGCCGAAGGCGGCGTTCTCGGCCGCGATGTGCTGCGTCAGCGTGTTGATCGCGCCCTTGGAGGTCTTGTAGGCCAGCGTCGGTCGCTTGGAGAACGATGACGTGGAGGAAATGTTGATGATTGCCCCGGAGCGCTGCTCCCGCATCACGGGCAGCGCATGCTTGCACATCATGAACATGCTCTTGAGGTTGAGCGTCATGATGCGGTCCCAGGCATCGACGTCGAGCTCCCATGTGGGCTTGTCGCCCTTGGACATGCCGATATTGTTGTGCAGAATGTCCACTCGGCCATAACGTTCGACCGCCGCGTCGATCACGGCCTTGCAGGCATCCTCCCCCGTGACGTCGGCCTCGAACGTGCTCGCCGGCGCCCCCTCCAGAAGCTCGCGGGTATCCTCCGCCCACGCGCCCATCTTGTCGACGAGCAGGCAGGTTGCGCCCTCCTCGGCGAACCGCATTGCAACAGCCCGCCCATTGCCGACCGTCGTGCCGGGCTGCTGCCCCGCTCCGATCACCACCGCGATCTTGCCCTTCAAGCGACCAGCCATGCTTCTTCTCCATCCGCCTCTGTCCGAAGAAGGGATAGCATCGCGTGGCCGGCGAACAGCCTGATCAAACGTTAGGTAATGCAGAGTTCCATTCTGCTAAACCCATTCAAGGTTGGCCTGCGGACGCTTTCGACGCAGTGAAGAACTCGGCCGGTTCGCCCACCTGGCCCAACAGCCAGTCGATGAAGCGCTTCGTTTTGACGTTGACCGATGCGGTGGTCGGCCAGGTCACGTAGAAGGACGCGCCGGTGGCGATGCGCATGTCGAACGGCCGCACGAGCCGGCCCTGGCCGACCAGGTCGTCGAGCAGGCCAAGCTGGCCGATCGCCAGGCCGAAACCCTGTTCCGCCGCCGAAAAGGTGAGCAGGGAGGTGTCGAACTCCATC
>DASUPM010000172.1:0-2262 GCA_036281095.1 Pseudorhizobium sp. | reverse complement strand
ATGGGAGCAAGGCCGATTTCCTCCTCCGCCTCGCGCATCGCCGCCTCTTCCGGCGAAACATCATCCGGATCTATCGCCCCGCCGGGGAAGGCGATCTGGCCGGAGTGCTTCCTCAGCGTCGCGGTTCGCTGGGTGAAGATCACTTTCGCCCCGTCCTCGTCGTCGATGACCGGAACCAGGACCGCCGCATCCTTGAGATGAAGCCCCTCCACGATCGGCATCAGGTCGGGATTGAGCAGGTGGTCGCCATGATCCCGCCAGGCGGCCTCGATCGGACCGCCGGTCTGGTTGAAGGCGCGTGCGCGGAAATTTGCCGCGGAAAACAGGGAGGTCTCACTCATGCGACAGTCGATCCAGTTCCGCAGCGGGCATGATCGGAAACGCCGTTCTGGCCGAGCGAACGGCGAACATGGCGGCCCCGTCGATCTCGACCGTCTCCCCCATCTCGACCAGATCATAGGTCACGGCGCGGGATACGAGCGCCTCGAGCCTGCCCCGGACGAGCAGGTACGGCTTGAGCTCGGCCGTCTTGCCGGCGGTCTCGAAACGAAGGGGATGCTCGGCACCGGCCTCGACGATATCGCCGACATTGGTGCGGAAGGTGATGACCTTCTCCCCGCCCCTCTCCGTGACACTCATCTCGACGGCCAGGAAGGGCGCGTCCTGAACCCTGATCCCCACCTTTTCCACGGGCGTCACAAGATAGGTCTTTCCGTCCTCGTCCTTGCGCAGGACCGTCGAGAACAACCGCACGAGTGGCTGCCGGCCGATCGGCGTGCCCATGTAGAACCAGGTGCCGTCGGCACGGATTTCCATGTCGAGGTCGCCGCAGAAGGGCGGATTCCATTTTTCCACCGGTGGAAGTCTCGGCTTGCCGCCTGCCTTTTGCTCGGATGCGCGGGAAATCAGCGCCGCGAGGCCCGCTGCGTCGCTCGCCGTCTGAATGGTTTCGTCTGCCATCTTTCAGTCCCGGTTCCACTCTAAGGAAATCGCTGTCACGAGATAGTCATTCGGGACATTCTTGTCAGCCGCTCAAGCGGGAATAAGTTTGTTCCGATAGGGCGTATGCTGCGATGCACCGAATCGCAATTCCGGCATGATTGCCGAAACGAAGCCTGATGGAGAGAGCGTCATGGGTCTGATGAATTCCACCGAAACCGTTCTCGATGAAAAGGCGATGGTCGCGGCGGCCGAGCGAGCCCTGGCGGATATCGCCGCGGTGCGCGCCGAGGTCGCCAAGGTGATCTTCGGCCAGGAACGGGTGGTGGAGAATACCATGCTCGCCCTGCTCTCCGGCGGACATGCCCTGCTGGTCGGCGTTCCGGGCCTCGCCAAGACGAAACTGGTGACGACGCTCGGAACGGTCCTTGGGCTTGAAGCCAACCGCATCCAGTTCACCCCCGACCTGATGCCGTCCGACATCCTCGGTTCGGAAGTGATGGACCAGGACGACAGCGGCCGGCGCTCCTTCCGCTTCGTCAAGGGGCCGGTCTTTGCCCAGCTTCTGATGGCCGACGAGATCAACCGCGCCTCGCCGCGCACCCAGTCGGCGCTTCTTCAGTCCATGCAGGAATACCACATCACCGTTGCGGGACAGCGTTACGACCTGCCCGCCCCCTTCCACGTGCTCGCCACCCAGAACCCGCTGGAGCAGGAGGGCACCTATCCTTTGCCGGAAGCCCAACTCGATCGCTTCCTGCTGCAGGTCGACGTCCTCTATCCGGAACTGGATGCCGAGCGGCAGATCCTGCTCGAGACCACCGGCCGCACCGAAACCAGGCCGCGCGAAGTCATCGCCGCGCCCCGGCTCCAGGAGATCCAGTCGCTGATCCGCCAGATGCCGGTGAGCGACAAGGTGGTGGATGCGATCCTCGACCTCGTCCGCTCCGCCCGTCCCGGTCACGGCAATGCCACCACCGACAAGAACGTCGCTTGGGGACCCGGTCCCCGCGCCGGACAGTCGCTGATGTTGACGGCGCGCGCCCGCGCCCTCTACGAGGGACGTCTGGCACCCTCCCTCGACGACGTCCATGCGCTCGCCGAACCGGTCCTGCAGCACCGCATGGCGCTGACCTTCGCCGCCCGCGCCGAAGGCATGTCGGTCCGCGATGTCATCAGCGGTCTTGTCAAGCAGGCCCGCGGCTGAGGCCGTCGCGCCCATAGAAAGGAGCCGGCGTGGCATCCATCGGCCAGATCGTTGAACAGACCCCCGGCAACGTGGTCCTTTCCCGTGCGCAGGCACGAGCCGCGCTCGTGCCCGAC
>DASUPM010000171.1:0-6880 GCA_036281095.1 Pseudorhizobium sp. | reverse complement strand
GCGGCAGCCGCATCGGCGGTTCCCCGCGGAATGATGTGGGCTTCGGACAGGCGGTCCGAATGGATCGCGTCACCGAACGCCGTCTCGCCGCAAAGAAGGTCGGTAATGCCCGGCAAGCGCGTTTCCTGCGCCATGAGGCGGGTCGGGCAGCCGGAGCCTGTCAGGTCTAGCAGGATCGCCGTCTTGCCCCGCTCCGCCACCTCGCGGGCAAGCATCACGGTCGCAGTAGAGCCGGCATCACCGCCCGGAGAGAGCACGAAGGCGCAGGAAATGCCGTGGCGAAGCAGGCTGTTGGCCACGCCCTCCACGCTGAAGGCCTCGTCTTTTGCGATGTCTGACGTACGCTCCGTCTCCGGATTGTTTTCGGCGGAGAGAAATACAGCGGTGGCGGCAGCATCAATGGGATCAACCGGCGCTCCGGCGACTTGCGAACCGCCATCCGCCGGCTGCGGCGTATGGGACCACGCAGCAGCATCCTCCTCGTAAACCGGCCTTAGCGCCCGCCCGGAGAAAAGAGCTCCGACCATGATGGCGACGGCACTCAGAATGAGGCTTGCCAGCGTGGCGATGACGACGATCGGCACGACCTTGGGAAAATACGGCTCCGACGGCTCAAAGGCGCTCGATATGATGCGTGCATCCGCCGGCGCAGCATTCGGATCGGCTCTGGATGCGGCTTCGCGGAAGCGGGCGAGATAGGTCTCCAGAAGCTGGCGCTGTGCGGTCGCCTCGCGCTCGAGCGCCCGCAGCCCGACCTCCTCCTCGCCGGCCCTGGCCGATGCCGCCTTTACCTCGTTCAGTTGCTGCAGAAGCTGCTGTTCGCGCAGGCGCGACACCTCCGCTTCGCTGCTCAGGCTCGCGAGGATCTTCTGCGTCTCGCCGCTGATCTGCTGCCGGATGCCGGCGAGTTGCGCCCGCAACCCCTTGAGGCGGGGATGATTGTCGAGAAGAACCGTCGACTGCTCAGCCACCTGCGCCTGGACATTGGCCTCCGTCTCGCGCAGCCGCTGGATGACCTGTGAGCCCACCACTTCTGCGAGCGTCGCGGATTCCCGGCCGGATTCGAGCGCAGCGCGGACATTTGCCGCCCTTGCCTCGGCATTGGCCCGGTCGGTGCGCGCGCGCGCCAACTCCGCCGAAATGTTGTTGAGCTGCTGCGCCGTGAGGCTGCTGGTTTCGGTCGTCTGAAAGAGGCCGGCGGACGCACGGTATTCGGCAACCTTGGCTTCAGCCTCGCGCACCTTCTCCGTCAGCGTCTTGATCTCCGGCTCGAGCCACTTCGCCACATCCGAATTCGTATCCAGCTTGGCGCCGCTCTGCCGCGCCAGATAGACCTCCGCCATCCGGTTCGGCACGGAAGCGGCCAGTTCCGGATCTTCGGAGGAAAACTCCACGGCGATCACGCGCGAGTTCTCGACCGCGTAGACCTGCATCTTCTCGCGAAATTCCTTGATCACCCTGTCCTCGGGGGCAAGGTCCAGCGGGTCCTGCTTGAGACCCAGCAGGACGAGCGGGCTCGGCAGGAGCGATTGGGCCTGCGGGTTGAATTCTTCGGTTTCATCGAGGCGCAGGTCCTTCACCACCTGCCGGATGAGATCCGTCGAGCGAAGCAGTTCGGCCTGGCTGGTAATGTTGAGGGAATCGAGAACCGGGTCGTTCGCGGCGGCGGGTGCCGGTCCGGTGAGCAGGTTGGGCGACCGCGACTCGATCAGCATGCGGGTCTCGCCCTTGTAGAGCGGCGTCATCATGGTCGTGGCCACAAGTGCTGTCCCGGCAGCGACCACGACGACGGCACCCACCAGCTTTCGCCGTTCCCAGACGGCCGAAAACAGGCGTCCCAGGTCGATGTCCACGTCCTGATTGCTTGCCACCACGCCCGACATAGCACGCTCCACTTTCCCTATCGATCGCGGGCAATGGTAAAGCCGTATGGTAATCCAAGCGTTAATGCCGTCAGCCGTCCTCACTTCCCCGCATGCAGCTTTACCGGGAATTAACCCTAACGGATCGATAACTGGGTCATCTGTTGCACAGCCGGAGCCAGCCGCGAATGTCCGTCGCCCGCCGACCACGTCTGACGATGCTTGCGCTTGTCGCCCTTGCGAGCGGCATCTCGGCCTGCTCCACCTACCGGCCCGCGCCGAAATCGTTCGAGCAGGCGGCGATCCAACCCTATCGGCTGGACAGCGGCGACCGGCTGCGCGTCACCGTTTTCGAACAGCCCAGCCTGACCAATACCTATACGGTGGACCAGGCAGGATACATCGCCGTCCCGCTGATCGGTCAGGTTGCTGCACGCGGGGAGACCCTGCCGGCGCTCGAAGGGGCCATCGCCGGACGCCTGAAGCGGGGCTATCTCCGTGATCCCGATGTGACCATCGAAATCGACCGCTATCGGCCGGTCTTCGTCATGGGCGAAGTCGGCAGGCCCGGGCAGTATTCCTACGTACCGGGAATGACAGCTCAGAACGCCGTGGCGATCGCCGGCGGCTTTACGCCGCGCGGCAACCAGCGCGACGTGGACGTCACCCGCAAGATCAACGGCCGCGTGATCACCGGTCGCACGGGGATTTCGAGTGCGGTTCTCGCCGGGGACACCATCTACGTCCGCGAACGGCTGTTCTGACGCCATGTCCGATGGAGAAAAGCTACGCATCCTGCACTGCTTCAGATCGCCGGTCGGCGGCATTTTCCGCCATGTCCGCGATCTGGTCGAGGAACATCGTAGCCAAGGGCACGACGTCGGCATCCTTTGCGACAGTTCGACCGGAGGAGCGCATGAGGACAGGCTGTTCGACAGCATCAGGCCGCATCTCTCGCTCGGCCTCACCCGCATTCCCGTGCGGCGCGCGATCGCGCCATCCGATCTTCTGGCTCTCTACAGGAGCTATGCACACATAAAGAGCCTGCAACCGAACATCCTGCACGGGCACGGCGCCAAGGGCGGCGTGCTCGCACGCGTGATCGGCACGGCTCTTCGGGCGAACAGGTATCGCGTAGCCCGTCTCTATGCGCCGCATGGCGGAAGCCTCCACTTCAACCGGGCGAGCGTCCCCGGCCAGGCGGTGCTCCGGATCGAGCGCTTCCAGGAACGGTTTTCCGATGCGCTGGTCTTCGTCTGCGACTACGAGCGGCGGACCTACGAGAGCAAGGTCGGCATTCCGAAGACGCGGTCGCAGGTCATCCTGAACGGCGTGAAGAGTTCCGAATTCGCCCCCCTGCCCGCACCGCCCGACGCGCCCGATTTCCTTTATATCGGCATGCTGCGGGACATGAAGGGCCCCGACGTCTTCATCGATGCCTTCGCTCGCACGGAACGGGCTCTCGGGCGCCCGCTTTCGGCGCTGATGGTGGGAGATGGCCCTGATCGCGACCGCTACGAGGCGATGATGACCGAGCTGGGGCTCGGCCGCCGTATCCGGATGTTGCCGGCCATGCCGGCGCGTGACGCATTCCCCATGGCCAAGATCGTCGTCGTTCCCTCGCGTGCGGAGGCCATGCCCTATATCGTCATCGAGGCGCTTGCGGCGCAAAAGCCGGTGATCGCATCGCGTGTCGGCGGCATTCCGGAAATCCTCGGCGCGGAAAGCGAAGCGCTCGCCATTCCCGGCGATGCACAGGACCTGTCGCAGATCATGGCGGCAGCCGCCGTCGATCCCGGCTGGCAGGCGCGCGTGATGCCACGGCCGGACGACTTCCGCTCTCAATTTTCCAGCGCCGCCATGGCGCACAACATGCTCGCGCTTTATCAGAGCCTGCTGCAGGGCAGTCCCTCAAAGGTTTCTTAGCAGTTTCCTGTTAGTCCACACGGCACAAGGGAATCGCGCGCGGCACAGCAGGATGCGCCGCAAGAGGACCACGGATGACCGACGCGGGTATGAAAGGCCAGTTCGACGTCGACGCCCTGCGCCGCAAGGTCTCCGATCTGCCGTCAGGGGATGCGGCGGACGACGCGGCGTCAGTCCTGAACCCGTTTGCGCTGCAGATCGCAAACCAGTTCCGCGACGAAACCTATTCCCCTGCCCTCCTCATCGGCCAGATCCGGCTACTGGAATTCCTCTCCCTGCTGGCCATCGGACTGCTTTCGGTCGTTACCCTTGCAGCCCATGAGGAGATGGGCTTGCCGGCGCAGTTCGGCATCGCCACGATCGGCGCCGTGGTGACGGTCCTCGCCCTGCAGGTGGCGGATGCCTACCAGATTCCGACATTGCGATCGGCCGGGCGCAGCCGCAGGCGGCTGATCGTTGCGGGGACGATCGGATGGCTCGTATCGGTCGGCTTGTTCCATCTGGCAGAACCGCCCCCTCTGAGCGCTCTCGACTATTTCCTCTGGTACGCCGGCACCTTGCTCGTCCTGCTCGCCCTGCGGCAACTGGTGGCTTTCGGCATTCGCCACTGGGCCCGCAACGGCATCATGGAACGTCGCGCCGTCATCGTCGGCGGCGGCGAGCCGGCCAAGCATCTCGTGCGCGCACTCGAGCAGCAGCCGGACAACGACATCCGCATCTGCGGCATCTTCGACGATCGCGGCGCCGGGCGCTCCCCGCCGGTGGTCGCCGGCTATCCGAAACTCGGCACGTTCGCGGAGCTCGTGGAGTTTTCCCGGCTCGCCCGGGTCGACATGCTGATCATCGCCCTTCCGGCCTCGGCCGAGACCCGCATCCTGCAGCTTCTGCGCAAGCTCTGGGTGCTTCCGGTAGACATCCGGCTTGCCGCCCATGCGAACCATCTCCGCTTCCGTCCGCGCTCCTACTCGCATGTCGGTGCGGTTCCGATGTTCGACATTTTCGACAAGCCCCTGCGGGACTGGGATTCCGTCGCCAAACGCAGCTTCGACATCGTCTTCTCGCTGATCGCGATCACGCTCCTCTGGCCGGTGATGGTGGCCGCGGCGGTTGCCGTGAAGGCTACATCCAAGGGGCCGGTCTTCTTCGTGCAGAAACGCCACGGCTTCAACAACGAGGTGATCGACGTCCTGAAGTTCCGGTCCATGTATACGGAACTCGCCGATCCGACGGCGAAGAAGGCCGTGTCCAAGAACGATCCGCGTGTCACGCCTGTCGGCCGCTTCCTGCGGAAATCGTCCATCGATGAACTCCCGCAGCTTTTCAACGTGCTGACGGGCAGCCTCTCGCTCGTCGGGCCGCGGCCGCATTCGATCCATGCGCAGACCGGAGAGCGGCGGTATGTCGATGTCGTGGAAAGCTATTTCGCCCGCCACCGGGTCAAGCCCGGCGTTACCGGCTGGGCGCAGATCAACGGGCTGCGCGGCGAACTCGACAGCGACGAAAAGATCCGCATGCGCACCGCCTACGACCTGCAATACATCGAAAACTGGTCACTGCTGTTCGATCTCAAGATCCTGTTCCTGACGCCCGTCCGGCTGCTGAACGTGGAAAATGCCTATTGAGTATCGTCGTCCAAGATCAGCGGGCCTTTGAGCCCAAACTGGCCGCCGTCACGCTGCTCGGCTCGGGAATGATCGCCTTCGGCGTCTTCCTATCCGGCTTCGTCATGTCGGAGCCGGCTCCCTATGAACTGATAATGGCGGCCCAGATCGCCGTCTGGTTCCTGCTGGGGCTCAGCCTTTCAAGGACGGTCGGTCTGCTGCTCGCGATGCTCCTCGTCTTCAACGTCGGCGGTCTCCTGTCGATCACGGTGATGAAGGACATGACCGGTGGGCCGATGTACGCGGCGGTCTCCATCTTCCTCGCCATGACCTCCGTCTTCTATGCCGCCGTCATCGAAGGCCGGCACCAGCGCCTCGCCCTGATCTTCAAAGCCTGGGTCGCCGCGGCAATCCTGACTGCGATCCTCGGCATCCTCGGTTATTTTCATGCCTTTCCGGGCGCCGGCATGTTCACCCGCTACGACCGCGCGATGGGCGCATTCCAGGATCCGAACGTGTTCGGGCCCTACCTCATTGCGCCCATCCTCTACCTGATGCACCGCCTGCTCACCGGCAGGCTCGTGCAATCGCCGCTGCCGGTGGCGGGGCTGCTGGTGCTGGTGCTGGGCGTCTTCCTGTCCTTCTCCCGCGCGGCCTGGGCGCTGCTCGCCTTCAGCGGCCTGATGCTGATCGTCATCATGCTGCTGAAGGAGCGTACGGCCGCCTTCCGGATCAAGATCCTGGCTCTGTCGATCACGGCTCTCATGCTGCTTGCGGTGGCGCTCGCCGTCGCCCTCCAGTTCGATCAGGTGGCGGACCTCTTCACCACCCGCGCAAAGCTGGTGCAGGACTATGACGGCGCCCATATGGGCCGTTTCCAGCGCCACAAGATCGGCTTTCTCCTGTCGATGGAGCATCCGCTCGGGATCGGCCCCATGCAACTCGGCAGGATGTATGGCGAGGACGAACACAATATCTGGCTGAAGTGCCTCACCACCTATGGCTGGCTCGGGCTCGTCACCTACGTGACGATGATCGTCTGGACGCTGGCGGCCGGCTTCCGCTACCTGCTGCGCGACCGGCCTTGGCAGCCGTTCCTGATGATCGGCTGGATCGTCATCCTCGGTCACTGCCTGATCGGCAACGTCATCGACACCGACCACTGGCGGCACTTCTACATGCTGCTCGGCGTGGTCTGGGGCTGTATCGCGCTCGAGCAGCGGTTCCAGCGCCACAGCCGCATGAATGGCGCCGTCTAGGACTTGCTTGACTTCGCACCCAGCCGCGCCAGATTCATCTCATGCTGAACGGAACACAATTGCGCGCGGGGCGCGCCATGCTCGGTCTATCCCTCGAACACCTGGCGGAACTGACCGGCCTTTCCATCGAGGATATCACGGAAGCGGAGCGGAGCACGGCGGTCGACCCGCAGGTGGCTGAACGTCTTCGCCTCGCCATGGAACCGAAGGGGGTCGTTTTCCTAGCAGCCGG